>JAYVBN010000075.1:0-8476 GCA_043750455.1 Bacteroidia bacterium
AGGAAACAAATACTTGTATATACAATAATTGTTGTAACTTTATTTAAGAATCTTCGTTTCTAGATTCAAAAGCAACAATTTTATGAAAACGATCTTACACAAAGCCAACACCCGCGGCCATGCCAATCACGGCTGGCTTGACACTAATCACACCTTCAGCTTCGCCCACTATTACGACCCAGCACGCATGCACTTTGGAGTATTGCGTGTTTTAAATGATGATTTTGTGGATGGTGGCAAAGGCTTTGGCACACACCCTCATGATAACATGGAAATTATTTCAATTCCTTTATCAGGCGACCTGGAACACAAAGACAGTATGGGGAATGTAGCGGTCATCCGCCAAAATGATGTACAGATTTTAAATGCGGGCACTGGCATTTCTCATTCTGAATACAATAAGAATGCAGACAAGAAAGTAAACTTCCTTCAGATATGGGTGTTTCCAAAAGAAAAAAACATAAAGCCTGGTTACGGTCAGATTAATTTTAAACCAGAAAACCGCTTAAATAAACTACAACAAATTGTTAGCCCATCAAAAGAAGATGATGGTGTTTGGATCAATCAGGATGCATGGTTTCATCTGGGTAATTTGAAAAAAGATTTTAAGACAGCATATGCCCTTCATCAAAAAGGGAACGGAGTTTATGTTTTTGTAATAGAAGGTGACGTAACCATTAACCTGCCTACCGGACAGGCAGGTGGACAGGAGCTTAACAAACGCGATGGGTTGGGAGTGTGGGATACCGATACGATTTCGATTGTAGCGGATAGTGATACAGAAATTTTATTAATGGAAGTTCCAATGAATTTATAATCTATGATGAACACTGCGCTCACGATATTGGTCATCGGCAGGAATCAGCAAATTATGGAGACAGTCCTGCGGTTGTTGAATGGTCAAGTTGGATGGAGCGCCATTGGTGCCTTGACAGACAGTGAGGCGAAAGTAAAATTCGGAGAAACTAAATTTGATTTAGTGCTAATTGGAGGAGGAGTAGAAGAAAAATCTGAGCAACAGTTGAGATTGGAATTTGAGAAAACGAATCCCCTAATAAAGATCATCCGTCATTATGGTGGTGGCAGCGGATTGTTGTTTAATGAGATACAAGAAGCAATGAAGTACTGACGGCCGTAGTAAAGGATAACTAAGGCAACTAAAAATTTCAATACTATTTAAAACCAAACCAAAAACCCAATGGAAACACAGAACATTACCTTTTTGAAAGCCCTTAAGGGTGGAGCAATTGCTGGCCTTATAGGTGCTGGCCTTAACAATATCTGGACATTGATTGCCAATGCCCTTGGATCAACCGTTCCGCCAGGTTTTGTGATGGCTGTAACCATGGCATCAATTTTTCCTTTGTTGATCGGAGCAGTTATTTATTTCTTTTTGAAGAAATATGCATCAAAAGGTACTATGATCTGGCTGGCCGTATCTATCGGTTTTACTTTAGTTAGTTTTTTCCCGGTGTTCAATACCACTCAATTAGCAGATGGAACGGTAGTAGACAGTACCTTCCCGCTTTTAGTTGGGCCGATGCATGCGATTTCTGGTTTTCTCGCAATATGGGGCATTCCCAAATGGTCGAAATAAACTCTGTTGTTGATTTGCTGTTATAAGTTTTAACTTTCGTTCAGCAAAGAATTGGAAACACAAACTAAGATGCAAAAATCTACACAAATCGAAGCTCAGGTAATTACTGAAATTCAGCAACGTAAGAGCAGACGTGCCTATGCAAATAATAAGATAGAGCCCGAAAAAATACAATCCTTGTTTGAGGCTGCGCGGTGGGCACCCTCAAGTATGAATGAGCAACCCTGGACGTACATCTATGCTACTAAAGATCAACCAGAATTATGGGATAAACTCCTTATCACATTGAATGATAGCAACAAGATCTGGGCCGGCAATGCCTCTTTGCTTATCTTGAGTTTGGCTCGAAAAAACTTTTCCAGAAATGACCAACCAAATGGATCGGCTAAATATGATTTGGGTGGAGCAAATGCCTTTCTTTCATTGCAGGCAACTCATCTGGGATTGAATGTTCATCAGATGGGTGGCTACGATCGCGAGAAAGCCAAAGCTGTATTAAATATTTCTGATGCGTATGAATTTGGCGCGTTGATGGCCATTGGTTATCCGGGCGATGCAGAATCGTTGCCAGAAGGTTTAAAGCAGCGAGAGGTTGCCCCACGAGAGCGTTACGTTCAGCGGGAATTTGCCATGAACAAATCGTTTTAATAATGGAAGAAGAAAAAGTTGCCATTGCCACAATATCAGACGAAATCTATAAGACCGAACTAAAAGTTCGCAATCATACCTTGATAGCCGATGAGCCTGCCGATGTAGGTGGCAAAGATTTAGGTCCGAGGCCCGGAGATTTTTATCGGATGTCTCTTGCGTCTTGTACAGCCATCACCTTGCGCATGTATGCCAACCGTAAGAATTTTGATGTCAAAGAAATTCAAGTGATGGTAACCACAGAGGAAGGAGAGGGGAAAACGATTCTACACACCAGTATAAAAATAAAAGGTAACTTAGATGAAGCACAGCATACGCGAATGCTACAGATTGCGAAGCTTTGCCCAGTGCACAAAGTGCTTACGAACCCAATTGAAATAAAAACCAATTTATCAGTCAACTAATTGCGGTGGACTGTTGATAGTTAACTTTGGACGTTCATGAAAGACATCACAAAAAAATATACCAACGGAGAGGTGACCATCGTTTGGAAACCAGAGATGTGCATTCACTCAGCCATTTGCTTTAAGGGATTGGGTAAAGTGTTTGATCCGCAAAAGCGGCCATGGATTACACCGGAAGGCGCAAACACAGAACACATTGTTGATCAGGTTAAGAAATGTCCATCGGGCGCACTAGGATATTATATGAACAGCAGTACTGGTGATGAGAACGTAAAAGTAGAAACAGAGACAATAATGGAGACTACTCCAAACGGTCCGTTGATGGTGTATGGAAATGTTACCATCAAAGATTCAAAAGGTAACGTCACCCGTAAAAACAATGCCACCGCTTTTTGCAGGTGTGGAGGCTCGTCCAATAAACCATATTGTGATGGCTCGCATAAGAAATTTGGATTTGAAGGTTAAGTAAACCAAATTTCATTTTTATTACCTTTGTAGTCTTACCAAACTTTACGGAAATGAAAAACTTATCTATACTAATAATTGCCTGTTTAATGGCAGCCTGCCAACCTAAACAAGAACGTGCCTCCAACACATACGGAGAATCAATACCAACAGAGAATGCTGTTGATTTGGCCGGCTTGAATGATCAAGTGCAGGACAAAGACTCTGTGATACTCACCATGAAAGGAACCATAGAAAAGACATGTGCCGCAAAGGGATGTTGGATGTCTGTGCAAGATGAAAATGGTATGACTACCCGAATAACATTTAAGGACTATGGCTTTTTCGTTCCAACGGAAGGTGCGGAAGGAAAAGAGGTTGTGTTTTCAGGAGTGGCCAAACGCAAAGTAACAGACATTGCAACGTTGCGTCATTATGCTGAAGATGCCGGTAAAAGCCAGGAAGAAATAGCTGCCATTGTAACACCTAAAGAAGAAATTGAATTTGTAGCGAAGGGCGTTGTGATCTACGAGAAGGATTCTAAAAAATAGTTTTCTAAAGCTACCATTTTGAATCTTTAAGAAAACGAATCAATTGCTATTGGGTTGTTAGCTCAGCTGGTTTAGAGCACTACCTCGACAAGGTAGGGGTCACTGGTTCGAACCCAGTACAGCCCACTTAGAATTTCTTCACTTCTTAAAGTAAGTTATCAATCCGTGAAGGCAGCCATGTTCAATCCGATAGACTCGCTGAGGACAGAATAAATTAAGGGCGTGCCCCTGACCGCGCCAGAAAATTTCAATCGAAGACTCTAAATAAGACAAGCTCGCGTCAGGGTCAGGCTTTCCGTTACAATCTTTTTGCTTGACGCATTGTCAATATTTGCAAAGGGAGGGAAGCAAAAAGGATTCCACTGCAATCCTTCACGCGGGTGCAGTGTAAATTGAAGACTTTGTCTTATCGAAGAAGGCCAAGTTCTTCACTGATCTCGTTGGCCTCGCTTTGCTTAAGCGAAATGCTTTCTTGAAGTACGGAAATTGTTGCGGGATCGAAGTTGTACTTTTTGTAAACCTTCTTGCGAATCCAACCCCCGAACGTTTTAATAGCTGTATTCGGATCGACAAACTTTGAGACGATCAAAAGCGAACTTCCGAAAAAAAACAGACTAAAAAGTCCCGTTGTGTTTACAAGAGATGTAGCTAGGTCAGTTCCGCCATTGAAAAATAGTCCAGCCACCGATATAAATATTATGCCGACCACACCAATAGCTAATCGTATGTAGATACTAATTTCTTTTTCTAACCCTATTTGCATTTCACGAGTTAAATGCAGGCTTTCCATTTCTTCCTCTATTTCCTTAATCAGTTTCTTCCAACGCTTCGAAAGAAGTGAAAGTCTACTCTCGTCAGAGTTCTCCTCCTTTTTAAATTTAATTGATGCTATCGCTATCGCGATGATTAAGAGAATGATTATAACTAAGATAATCTGACCGGTTCTGCTTAGTTTGATTGTGTCCATGCTAATAGTTTATTGATTAAAAATCATTTTGCTAAAGTTGAATTACTACGCTCAAATGTCTCCAAATCAACTTTATAGTGTATAATTTGCCATTTAATGTAAATAATTCAACTTTAAAGTTGATTATATTTTCCGGGAATGCTATCTTGCATCATCATGATAGCTAAATGGCCAAGAAAGAAGAGATTGAGGCATTTTTGCGGGAGTTCAGGCAAAAAATGAAGATTTGGGATGTCCTTTTCCGTGACGACCGCGGAAAGAATGCCCAAACTCTTGCTGATTTAGAATTAAGGCCAATTGACAGAAAGGGGATTTTGGAAAATCTTTCTGTGGAGGATTATTGCCAGGGTCCTCTGGGTGAAAAGTTGTATAAGGGTGCTGATCTGTGGGTGTTTGGAAAAGAAATCAAGAAGAATGAATTGTACATTAAAATATCCATTGGATTTGTTGGCGGAAGTGTTCTATGTGTATCATTCCACGTTGCAAAAGACAAAATGAAATATCCCTTTAAAAAACGATCAAAATGAAAAGTCCCATCACAGGAAAAGAAATGATCTTAAAAAAGGAAAAAAGATCATTAGTTTTTAGAAAAGAAAAGTTTCCCGTTGTGTATCATTATTATCTGTGCAAGGATAGTAAGAAACAGTTTACGTCAACCGAACTTGACGATGCAAACATGAAGCAGATTTATAATCAGTATCGCGATAAATACAATCTGCCGTTTCCAGATGACATTAATGAGATAAGGGAAAAGTATGGAGTTTCGGCTACTAAAATGTCGGAGATTCTAGGTTTCGGTGTTAATAGTTATAGAAACTATGAATCTGGCGAGGTTCCAAGTCTCGCCAATGCCCGGTTAATACAATTAGCAAACGATCCAAAAAAATTTAAGGAACTAGTTGAATTGAGTGATGCCTTGGAAATCGATGCAAAGGAAAAGTTAATAAAGAAAATTGAACATCTGATCGATAAGGAGAAACGAGAAATATTTTCGTTTAAGCTTCAAGGATATTTGCTCGATAATCGCCAAGCAGATGAATACACAGGGTATCGAAAGCCTAACTTAGAACGACTTACAGAAATGGTTGTATTCTTTACGGAAGAACTTCAACCGTGGAAAACAAAAATGAACAAGCTGCTTTTCTATGCCGATTTTCTATTGTTTAAGAAAACTTGCTCTTCAATGAGTGGAGCTTGCTATAGGGCAATCAATATGGGACCTGTGCCAAATAATTTCAATAGTATTTTTGATTATATGGCAAATAATGACGATGTGGATGTTTGGGAGACAGAGTTTGCGGATGGACATGGAGAGCAGTTCAAGCCAAACAAAAAGAGAAAATTTAATTCAAAACTTTTTAACGAAATTGAACTTGATATCCTGAGTACTGTTGCTAAACAATTCAAGACAACCAGCACAAAATCGATAATTGATTTTAGTCATCGAGAGAAGGGTTGGAAGGAAAACGAGAAGGATAGGAGTCTAATCAGTTATCAGCAATATGCATTTGATTTAACAATTTAAATAATATAGTCATCCTTCCCTGCAGAGTCTCTCGCCTCGAGGACTCTGACGCCAGGCAAGAACCAGGTCATGTACTTAAATTCTTGTTAAGACGAACGATATTCATTGATGATGAACTAACCAGGCTGATACTTGAAAGTATGATTAGGAGTTACATAAAGAATAGCGATCTCTAATTGGTGTTTATAAGCTGCGTGGAATGAGTTTTTATTCTTTTTGTGCAGAGTTTCTTTTTTTTAAGAGAATTTAAGGGCATAGAAAATCTACCTACTAATATTCGTTTAATTATTTATGACTGACGATGAAATATAGACAAACTACTCAGGAAGCTTAATGCTAATGGTCCTTTGATGTTTTGGTCAGTTTATAAGAGTATCAGCAAGTCAGACTCGGACACCAAAATTGAATCAATCCTGGATGAAATGATAAGCAAAGGACTCATCAAGAAAGATGTGAGCAGTAGTCGCGACATTCCGATGGTAATTTTAACTAAGCGTGGTTTTGATTTGCTCGAAAATTGAGGTTGGTTAAAGTACCAAATTGATCTAATGCCTGATGAACATCACTTGTTCATAATAAATCCTGATCTAGCTGCAATAAGGAAAAACGATTTCAGGGAAGAATCAGAAAAAAACCCCATCTACATCAAGAGACATAATTTTGGTGGTGGAATTCCTTTATACCTCTATTCAAATACGGATCAAAACTATTTTTCAGCCATAGTTGAGGATGAGGAAAGTGATAGCGACACGGGCAGTGACGATGAAGAGGGAGAATTTCCTAGTCAGTATTTGAAAGAGCTTGATGACTTGGTTAGAACTAATTCCATTGATCGATCTCGTGTTAGCATTACAATGGAATCAAGCTCTGCCACCGTCAACATTAGCGACTCAAGATTGAATTTCTATGTTAACCTTCAACGAAATGGAGAGTATTTTACGATCCGCAGAAATCCTATACCAGATGATGAAGCCTATATTGTACATGATATAAGCAGCTGGACTGAAGTCATTCAGAGATTTTTAAAATGGTTAGTGGATATAAAAAGATCATCGCCAGATATTGTCATAATCGCCAAAGCGGAATCAGCCGATAGGGTAGTGATCGGGGAATCCACAAATGCAGTTATTAAAAGAGGGATTTATTCAAGCATTGATATTTCATTGGTGACAGTCAGGAAACCGATCCTGCGTTGGAAATAGAAGCGTTGGCGAATGAGGTAGTAAGGATCATCAAGAATCTAAAGCCTGAACGAGGTAATATGACAGGCATTTTTGCTCAATGGGGTCGTGGGAAAACACGCTTGATGAATGAGATATGGAAAAGATTTTCTGGAAATAAGAAAGAAAGTAAATGGAGCCGAATAAAGAATTACCTATTCAAGAAGGGATGGAAAAAGAAATCGACAGAAAAAAAGGAAGTCGAGTATATCCAGATAGAATATCAAGCCTGGCGTTATCAAGACACACCCGCAAGTTGGGCTTATTTGTATGAACAATTTTCTTTGAAATTTCTAGGGAATAAAAAAGGCCTCAAGAATTTCATTAGTTATCATATACGGCTTTTAAAGCTTAACATAGAGCGCGATGGGTTATGGAATTTAGTTCTTGCTATTTTGCTTAGTTCTCTAGCGGTTCTAACCTTGTCAATTAAGATTCCTGATGACTATGAATATAAAAATCTGATAGTTAAGATTGGCGTTCCGACATTTGGTTTTTTAATAGGGATAGGGATTAAGAATTTCAATCGAAGCTATTTTTCAAAAGCAATAAATCTGATAAGGAAGTATGGGATTAAAACTACGTTTACTGAAACCTTGGGGATACAAGCTGAAATTCAAAAGGAATTGATACATCTCGTCAATACCTGGATAAAACCAAAAAGCAATAAAAAATTGGTCTTATTCGTTGATGATTTGGATCGATGTAGTGGAGAAAAAGCAATTGAAATAATAGATGCATTGAGGATTATGCTTGACGATGATAAGCTTAAAGATAAACTTTTAGTTATTACTGCTATTGATGAGAGAATTCTTCAATTGGCTGTCTTCAAAAAATATGAGTATGCAATAAATCATCCGATAAAGCACTTTAATGAAAATGATCTTGTGAGGGAGTACATAGATAAGCTGTTTATTTTTAGCGTTAAACTTGGATCTCTAACTAAAAGTGAATCACAAGAGTTCTTTGAAAAATTAACAAATGATGATGCTGCCATTGAGCCGGAGAAACAAGTGAGTAAAGGCATAAGCGGTATTGGTGAAGAAAATCGTAAAATCGAAATTAGAGAAGAAAGTAACATTGCAAGCAAGCCTGCTCCATCATCGCCCCCAATTCCCGA
>JAYVBN010000076.1:0-6614 GCA_043750455.1 Bacteroidia bacterium
GCAATGTTTCCATCTACGAAGTTATTTTGACCTTGCCCGTTAATATCATTCTGATCCGTGCTGATTGGTACACCGTTCACAACCCAAAGAGGTGAATTGATTCCTGTAATGGAACTATTTCCACGTATACTGATTTTCGATGAGCTACCCGCCATACCAGATGAATTCAGGATTTGAAGACCTGGGGTTCTTCCTTGTAAAGCGCGAGCCACATCAGTCTCTGGTTTGTTAGCCAATAAGGCAGAGGAAATCGTGGTCTGGGCATATCCCAATGACTTTTGATCCCTTGTGATACCTTGCGCAGTGACCACCACTTCAGTCAATTGCTGAACATCCAGACCAAGGCCTACATCAATAACAGAGCGATCTCCAACGGCAACTTCAGTAGTCTGAAGACCAATGAAAGAGAACACCAAGCTACCCCCGGCTGCAGGGACATTCAATTTGAAGTTACCGTCAGCATCGGTAACCGTTCCGTTCGTAGTACCTTTCAGTACCACGTTCACACCAGGCAAAGCGGAGGCATCTTCTTGTGCCGTCACTTTACCTGAAACTACCCGTTCCTGCGCCCATGCACTGAGCACAAAAACGAACGAGAAGCATACTAGTAAAAACTTCTTCATAGGTTTAGGTTTAGGTTAAAATTAATTTTAAAACACCAAAGTAGGCATAAATTCAAAAAAAGAAAATGGGGGCATTCAAATTTCTTCACACTAGTTCTTTGCAACACCTACCGTTAAGAAAAGAAAATCTCCTCCTGTGTTCCTCGGCTGGGACACCCAACAGCAACGAAAAAATCGCTCTCACACTATCAAATTCCGCGTTTTTTAGAAATTATAAAAAAAACGAGGAACTAAGGAAAAGAGAGGCGCCTATCAAGCGCCTCTCCGTAAAATAGTCCAATAAGATATTATTCTTGTCCTGTAGTACGTGTATCCCAGAACACTCGAACATTAAAGTCTAGCTTTTGGATAAGTTTAGGATTCGCATCTTTCTCTTGCTGAGGATATAAAAGCGACCGGGGAACTTTGTTATTGTTACCTGGATTAAGTGTAGCTGGAAGCAACTGAAGCAGAGGATATCCGGTTCGTCTCCAGTCACTCCATGCCTCGCCTGTCACCATCAAGTTTGCAACATACTTTTCCTCAATAATCTGCCGCAATCGTTGCTCAGGTGTACCAGAAAGCGTACCGTTAGTAAAGGTATTGTTATCAGGGTCGGCATTCAAGTAAGTAGTCACATCCGCTGCTAACAATGGTCTTGCAGGGTGGGACGTATCCAGGATTGAAGCCCTGATACCTTCCTGAAACCATTCCTGTACACTGGCGCGGGGAGCTACAGGAGCACCATACCGAAGCGCCAATTCAGCCCGAATAAAATTATACTCCGAATAGGTCAGAATATTGACCGAGGCACCACCATCGTAAGAAAGGCTTGCAGCTCCCAACACTGACAAATCTGGTCCTGCGGGAATTGCTGTCGCTGTAGTTGTGACAGCTCCCCTCATAAATCGATGCAATCTAGAAAGCTTATTACTAGTGGTACCGCCAGCTGTTCCAGGTGTTAATCCTACATACCCGGTGGTTCCTGTTGGCGGAGCACTGTAAACCGCAGGACTAAAAGGGTGCGGAGTAAAGTAATTTACACGCCTCGGGTCGGCCTTTCCGTTCATAAGGTTAACCATGGTTGAACTCGAGCAAATATCATCTGTCCTTGAAAGTATGAACTGATGGGTTGGGTTTTGCCGTTGAGCCACGGTAGCAAAGGGATGCTGCATATCGTCTGTAATTGACTCCATAAATTCGGTTGCAGGTGTACTGGTAATAAAACTGGAAATAGATGAAGTGTTGAATCCCGGAGTATTCGCCAATTTTAGGTACATCCTCAACTTCAACACATTTGCAGTTTTGATCCAACGTGCTGCGTTACCACTGAATATATAATCATCACCTGCCGGAGCTGCCAAGCTGGAAGATGCTTTCAAATCAACAATGGCTTGGTCGAGCAAAGTGATTAGGGCCGGGTAAATGGCCGCATCATCATCAACGGCCGGAGTAACGTTGGACACGCCTTGATGGGCCTCGGTAAATGGAACATCACCCCAAAAATCAACAATGACGCTGTAAGTAAAAGCCTTAAGCACCTTAGCAATTCCAAAATAGCGCGGATGTGTTATAGCCGGGTCTAGCTTAAGCATTTCTTCCAGATCAGTCAAAATTCCAGCATACAAGTTTGTACGCCAAATACCGTTTAGTTCGGTATCAGCTAAAACATACAAGCTATAGTTCTCGGTTTGCCGGCCAGCCTGAGCAGTAATTTGCTGTGACCAGATGGCACTATATCTGAATAAATCAGAACCTCCCATGTAGAACCCAAATGATCCGATGGCTGACGGAAGCATTTGATTGACTGGCACCGTAGGTAAGGCATTGGGGTTAATATTATCATCCAACCAATTGTCGCAAGAGGATGCAACTAGCAATACCATTGCGGCTAAGATGGCCTTTAATTTCATATGATATCTTTTCATAACTCTATTTTTTTAACAATTAGAAAGTTAATCTTAAAACTGCTCCGTATGAGCGCGCGTTCGGCATGGTGTTGAATTCCAAACCCTGCGAATTGGTTGCACCTGTAAGGTTGGTCTCCGGATCAATGTGCGGCACATCAGTCTTCAACCAAAGATTGCGACCATTAACTCCGATTTCAACTTTTCCAAAGGGTGTTTTTTCAAGCAGCGACTTGGGTAGCGCGTAATTAAGACCCAACTCACGAAGCCTGACCCAACTTGCATCAAACACTCCTTCACCAGGGCTCTGAAAAGGAAACATGGTCTGGAAATACTGTTGAGCGGTAACCGGAATATTGTTCGGGGTACCATCTGAGAATACTCCGGGAACAATGTAATTCGCAATTGGTAATCCATTACTGTCAAATCGCGGCAACTCTGCAGTTTCAGCGGCTGTTCCTGTTCTGCGCACATCGTTGATAACGCGCGACAGAACATCTCCTCCATGCCTTACATCAATCAGGAAGGAGAGAGCAAGCCCCTTATAGGCAAATGTATTGGTGATACCTCCGGTCCAGCGCGGATTAGGGTTTCCTCTCAGAAGTGTGGGACCGTTGGAAGGCAACCCAGTGGTACCGTTAACCAGGATTCGTCCCTCACTGTCTCGCGTGAGTGAGTTAGCATAAATTACACCGTACTCCTTACCTGCTTCGATCCGTGTCTGTGCAGTGGTAAACCCTCCGATGGCGATGTTCTGAACGCCATCAGCCAATGAGATTACGTTGTTTCGAATACGCGCCCAGTTCAGATCAATATTCCAGCTGAAGTCACTACTTTTAATTACCGCAGCGCCTATGGTTAGCTCAACACCATTGGTTTCCATAACTCCCGCGTTTTTAGTCTGGGTGGTAAACCCAGAAGCTGAAGCAATAGGTACACTAAGAATAATGTCGGTAGATCTGGTATTGAAATAAGTCAAATCCAGCCTGATACGATCCTTCAAAAATCCAGCCTCGATACCCGCTTCATAGCTCCGGGTAAACTCGGGTCCTAAATCAGGGTTACCCGCAGCGTTTCCGAGTGAGCGGCCCAACTGACCAAGGAAAGGGTAGACGATCTGCGGTCCAAAGCCGTCTGACGGGTTGGCCTGAAACCAGTAAGTATCAGTACTATATATTGGCGCCTCACGGCCAACCTTTGCCCAATTGGCTTTAAACTTGGCAAAACTGATCGCATTTCCCTTAATACTAGGAAAGGCCTCTGTCAAAATCACACTTGATGTAACAGAAGGATAGAAGTACGAGTTATTGCCTTTTTTGAAAGTTGAGGACCAATCATTCCGGCCCGTAAAACCCAGATATAGGAAACCTTTGTAGTTTACTTGAATATCGGCAAAAAGTCCAACTAAGTTTCTGCGCTCCTCACTAGAAGCAATGGGCACAAAGTTGTTAGCATCGGTGATTCTTCTAACACCTCTCGTATTCAGTGTGTTGCCTGCAAATCCATAATCTTGGCCAACACGTAGGTTAAGTTCGTTACCAATAAGTGCAGTAATTGTAAAATCGTTGATCTGTTTCCTTAAGTTAAAAGTCAGATACGAGGATGTCTCTTGGTTGTAGATGTTTCTTTCCCCAACAGCCCCTACTCCCTGCACAGCATGGTTAGCTTGCCCCCGTGCACCAATAGCATCATATGTGTTAATGCGCTGGTTAAACAAATCTGTACCTATCCTATAATTCACGGATATCAGGTCATTAAAATCGTACCCAAGACTCAAGGTTCCGATAAAGCGATTGATCTCGTCATTGTATAGATTGTTTTTTAAAGTCCAAGACGGATGATCGGTGTTGTTATTAAAGAACACTTGAGTTCCATCTGGCCGCTGATAGGGGGAATTCTTCAGATCAAAGTCTCGGGGAAGAAACCAACCGCGGAACAGTGGATTAGACAACTGATTTCCAATTTGGCTCCGTTCCGAAGTGTTGTTGATGTAATTGGCGGTAACGCCCGCACTGAACTTTTCTGTCAGTTGTGTATTACCATTAAAACGAAAGGAATTACGTTCAAGAAAATTACCTTCTAGAAAACCCTTATCCCTGAGGTTGTTATAGGATACAAAAAAATTTGATTTATCATTACCACCTGAGAATGCCAGGTTATGTTGTGAATTTGATCCCTTTCTGAACATATCCTCTACGTTGTTGGGATAGGCGGTTAGCGGCACTTGAGCAGGCAATCCAAAAAGTGCCTGATCGGCAGCTGAATACTCGCTGTTTACTAATTGACCAGCAATCTCGGGGCCCCAATTTGATTGGTCTGCGTTAGGTTGGTATACGGGTGCTTGAGGAACACCTGCACCTGTCAATGACGTTCCTCGACCGTATTGATTCTGATAATCCGGAAACAAATTGGGTTCACTAATCCCATATGAACCGGTATAGTCTACAACGGTTCTTTTACCTGGTTGAGATTTACCTTTCTTTGTGGTAATTACAATTGCACCAGCAGCAGCACGCGAACCATAAAGAACGGCAGCAGCGGGACCTTTGAGAACTGTCATTGTCTCAATATCATCCTGATTCAAATCTATTGCCCGGTTGGAGTTAGAGACGCCCGTTTGCAGTGCATTGCCTCCACCACCATTATCAATGGGAATTCCATCAATCACAAACAAGGGTTGGTTGCTGCCTGTAAATGTCGTGAACCCGCGAATAAAAATGGCCGAAGACGAGCCTACCATACCGTTTGACCCAGCTACACGCACACCGGCAATCTTTCCACTCAGCGCATTAACTACGTTGGTTGTTCGGGCAACGGTCAACTCCTTGTTGTCAATTTCCTTAACCGAGAAACCGAGCGTTTTTTGTTCGCGCTCGACACCGAGCGCGGTCACTACTACCTCTGATAACTGCTGAATGTCCAGACCGAGTGATACATCGATCACCGAGCGCTCTCCAATAACAATATCACTGGTTTGAAGGCCGATAAAAGTGAACACTAAGCTACCTCCTGAGGAGGGAACGCTTAATTTGAAGTTACCATCAGCATCAGTAACTGTTCCATTGGTAGTGCCCTTCAGCACCACATTCACACCAGGTAAGGATGTAGCATCTTCTTGAGATGTTACCTTACCCGAGATTACTCTTTCTTGTGCCCATACACTCAGCGCAAAAAAGAATGAGAAGCACACTAGTAAAAACTTCTTCATAGGTTTTGGTTTAGGTTTCAAAATAGTGCCGCCAATTTATATTTATAAATCAGCAAAAAAAAATACCGTATCTCAGAATAAACTACCCCTATTTGTTTGGTCTTTAATGCTGCTTGAAGTAGAACCAGTAAGCAAGTACTAAAAACGCAATAAAAGCGACAAAATTCAGCTCACCGGCAGCTCAAAAAATAATATTGCAATCGATTGAAATATTTTAAAAATACCCCCGGGATGGGCATAAAAAAGTCGCCTTGGAAAGGGTATCCAAGGCGACTTTTAATAAGAATAATTAGTCTATAAAATCAAGCTTCTGCTTGTACTGAAACAAAGGATTTGTCGGCTCTTCCTTTTTTGAAAACAACAACTCCAGGGGTAAGCGCAAATAAGGTATGGTCTTTACCCATGCCTACATTTCTTCCCGGATTGTGCTTTGTTCCACGCTGACGCACTATAATATTGCCCGCTATTACTTTCTGACCGCCAAACACTTTGATGCCAAGTCTTTTGCTTTCCGATTCGCGGCCGTTATTTACTTTTCCTTCACCTTTTTTATGTGCCATAACTCAATTTGAAAATTTGATGATTCGTTAATTTGAAAATTTCATGATTCGTTGATCTGAAGACTCATTTTCAAATCTTCAAATTGCCAAATCAATTCATTATCCTATGCTCTCTATTTGAACTTTAGTGAACTGTTGGCGATGACCGTTCTTAACAGCATAGCCCTTCCTTCTTTTCTTTTTAAAGATAATCACCTTGTTACCTTTTACGTGCTCTAATATCTTACCAGATACCTTAACACCTTTTACAGTAGGGGCGCCAACTTCTACACTGCCGTTGTTATCCACAAGAAGAACCTTATCAAATGATACTGCTGTTCCTGCTTCTCCTTCCATA
>JAYVBN010000077.1:0-2186 GCA_043750455.1 Bacteroidia bacterium
AGTCCCGGCTGTTCCTACCCAATGAAGAGCAACGAACCCTGCTGAACCTGTTTCAAATCACCTGAATTTCTGGGTGACCCAGCGCGGAAGACGGGAAAAAGCACCAACCATTTTTGGCACCATTACCGACAATAAAAAAGCTCCTAGTAAGATACCAGGAGCTTTTTCGGTTTAGGTTAGATATTTGATACCTGCTATTTAGGTTCGTTATTTTCCCCCTTCTTAGTTCTGAGGTAGTCTGTATAGCCTAATGCTGAGGCGAATCCTATTATCACGGCCAGAATAACAACAAAAAGATTGGCTCCGTCTCCTACATTTTGTTCGAACATGGCTTTATTTTTTTAGTAGAACAAATGTAATTTCTTACCTCTAAATTCCCAACTCTAAGCGGTTCTTTTTTAAGACTTCAATAATAAAGGCAATGTGCTCATTTAGATCAATGCCAAGTAATTGGGCACCTTTATAAACCTCATCACGGTCTACCTTTGCAGCAAAGCCTTTGTCTTTGAGTTTTTTAACTACTGATTTAGTCTCTAGACTGGTTATGCCATCAGGTCTTACCTGGCAGCAGGCTACAATAAAACCAGTTAATTCATCGCAGGCAATAAGGCCTTTGTCGAGCATGGTATCATATGAAACATTCCACTTGGTATAATGGGCAGAGATGGCGTGTGCAATTTTGGCTTCGCCCATTTCTGTGAGTTTTGCCACTATTACCTGGGGATGCTTTTCAGGGAAAGCTTCGTAGTCGGCATCATGAAGTAGGCCGGCAATTGCCCATTCGTCTTTGTTTTCATTTAGCTTCTCGGCATACGCCTCCATTACCAATTCAATAGTTCGCATGTGCCGCAATAAGCTAATACTTTCAGTCATAGACTTTAGCAACGCTCGCGCCTCATCTCTACTCATTAAAGCTGTTTTTGTCGTTTTTTCTTTTGCATAAAAAGATTGATCACGGCCAGCGACACCACAATTGCCAACACAATGGAGGTGATGATCATTCTTGTATTGTGCAATTGCAGGGTTTTGATTTCATCATCTTTTTTCAAGGCATCAACTTCTTTTTCCTTTTGGTGGATGTCTAAGGCCATTTCCATTTGTGCAATTTTACGGCTGCTCTCTTCACCATATATTTTCTCACGCGAAAGATCATAGCGAAGCATGGCATCGTAGGCCTCTTTCATTTTATTTTGCCGGGCATAATTGCTCGCCATGCTCTTGAGGATTTGAGGTTCGTACACAAACGCCTGTAATTCTTTGCTCAACTGCATAGCCTGATCAAGATATTGTTGTGCCTCTTTACCTCTACCCGCGCGCATATACACTGCGCCCAAATTGGCAATGATGTTAAGTTCAGAAACCTTATCATTTTCCTTTCGGGCCAGTTCAAAACCTCTTTCATAATATTCTACAGCTTTTTGATAATTTCCCTGACGGAAATAAAGATTGCCAATATTATTTAGTGGATCGGAATAAACTTTGCCGCTTTTCTCACTCAGTTGGAAAGCCTGAGAATAATATTTTAAGGCCTGCTCATACAACTGCAAATCGCTGTGAAGATTGCCTAGGTTATTCATCGAGTTAATGATTTTTTCCTGATTGCCCAGCTCTAAAAAGAGTTTGTGCGAATCTTCGAAGTATTTCATGGCCTGGCCATAATCTTTCTTTAGAGAGTAGATTGTTCCAATGTTATTTCGCGTGTTGGCTATGCCCGCTTTGTTGTTAAGCCCGTCATAAATATGAAGGGAGATCAGATAGTATTCCAAAGCTTTGTCCAAAGCTCCCTGGCTTTTATAGGCGACACCAAGGTTATTATAGGAGGCAGCCATTCCTTTGCGGTCGTCAATTTCTGTGGCTAGCGAAAGCGCTTCACGTGTATACCCAATTGCTTTTACAGGGTCAGAATTAAAATGTAAGCGGAATAATTCATTTAAGGTTTTCACCTTTAGATCCCCATTCGCTGTCTTTAGTACTGTTTCAAGGCTATCCAACTGTTGGGCAGATAGAATAGGACTTATCAGGAACAACGAACACAACAAAAGTAGCAACCTTCTCATAGAGTGGATTTAGCATCCCAAAAGTAAAGATTTAAAAGCAAAATATGGAAACTTCCCATTTTACCTTTCTTGTAAATTAAAGCAACGATTTCAATGTAATTCTTGATTTTTGTATGCTTTAAGAATAAA
>JAYVBN010000078.1:0-5252 GCA_043750455.1 Bacteroidia bacterium
GTTGCGTTTACCGAAAAATCAGTAAACGGTTCCTTAGCAGCCCAGTCGTGGCTTGGTTGAGCTGCCGTATGTAACACTAACTTAATATCACTTCCGTATTCTTTAAATAATTTCTCTAAAGCGGCAACATCACGTATGTCGATGTTGACATGCGTGTAATTTGAAATATTTCTTTTTAGGCGCTCCTGGTTCCACACTGTAGAGCTAGCTTCCCCAAAAAAGTATTGTCGCAGATTATTATCAACGCCAATTATTTTATCAAATTTTGTTGAAAAAAAATCAACAGCCTCGCTTCCAATAAGTCCGGCAGATCCTGTTACAATTGCAATGTTCATGAGTTCAAATTATTAACTTCCAAGAATTGGCAATAAAGCCTTTTCATTATTTTTTATCCACAGAAAAATCTGGTTTACCATGTTCTCGGACGAAATCGAAGGTTTCCATCCGGTCAAGTCAGAGACCATTGAATTATCGGTAACATAGATCCTAATATCAGCTTGCCTGTTTTCCTTCACTTCAGCTATTTCAATTTTATTTCCTGTGATCTGCTGACAAAGTTTAGTCAACTCCTGTAATGAGAGACTATTGATTAACCCACCTCCAACATTCAGTGTTTTTCCATTGATCGTGCTCATGTGATGGATTTGATAATCAATCAATCCGAACAAATCATCGACATGTAAGATATCTCTCAGTTGTTTCCCCTTCCCTCCATAACCAAAGTATCCAAGTGGTTTTCTCCAAAAATGACGTGCCACCCACAGGACAGCCACACCTTGATCTACTTTTCCCATCTGCCAAGGTCCTGTCAAAACACCACATCGGTTGATAACTGTTTTGAAATTATAAAACTGATTAAATTCCTGAATCAAAAATTCAGAAGACAATTTGGTAGCTCCATAAAGAGACCGGAATCCTTTTAAGGTAAAATCTTCAGAAATTCCCTTCTCAGAAACACCTCCAACAAGTTGATTTTCAGAAATAGTAAATCGCGTATCTTCCTCTATAAAACTTATCAGATCAATTGCTTCAATCGGATATACCCGACTCGTTGACAAGAAAATAAAATCCGCTTTTGTTTTGGCCGCCAGGTATAAGCAATTTATTGTACCCATTAAATTCGTATTCACCAGATATTCCGGTGAGCTATTAATTCCCGCCAAAACTGAGGGCTCAGCTGAGGCTTCAATTATGGAGGTTATGCCAGATTCAAACTGAGCTAAGTCCTCTTTGTTCCTTATATCACCGTGAACAAATTTTATATCATGCTCGAGAAGTCTTGAGATATTTAATTCGGATCCTCTTCTTTTCAAGTTATCCAAACAATATATAACGTAGTGAGGATACTTCTTCTTCATGCCAATGGCAAGAGAACTACCAACAAACCCTGCCCCACCTGTTACGAGTATTACCTTTTGCATGAATGATTTCTTGAAATGATGCCAAATATAGTGATATACCAAAAAAAACTATAAGAATTACATTTAATGATCAGGCAGACTATTAGTTTTGACATTAATAAAGTTACACCATGCATAATCGGTGATTAAAAATTCACGTAATGCTCCTTAATAAGTCCTACGTTCGATATGTTCTTCTCGCATTTTTTACTTTTCTTTTTTTTCCTCTAGCTTTTTATCAAGTGCCACAAACCGGGCTTGATCCTTCCTGGAAAATTGCTTTGCACCTGGCCACTCAGTATGATCTTATTTTTGGAAAGGATTTTGTATTTACCTATGGTCCCTTAGGAATTTTATACTCCAGGCTTCCAATTGGTGTATCTCGGATTACATACCTGCTATTTGATCTTTTCTTATTATTCAATTTTCTGTTTCTACTAAATGGTATTCTTAAAAAGAGAAGAAACATTATTTTATATCTTTTCATTTTCGGATCAATACTAGTAACGATGTATGAGGCACCGGAGCAGTGGCTTTTCTTTTTTATGCTATTCAATCTTTTCAGTTTCCTGCAACAAACAGACAAGATTATTTACCTGGCACTGGCCGGGCTATTGGCCATCGTTTGTTTTTATGTCAAGCTAAGTCTCGGGATAGTTGCGATTGTGATTTTTATGGTATTCATCTGCTATTTTTTAACCCAGCGAAATATAAAACCAATGACCGTCCTGAAAATATTTCTTGCGTTCATTTCAACTATCCTGTTGAGTGCTCAGGCCTTAAATGTAAATCTAACTGGATACATCTTTAGTGGCTTGCAACTAATTAATGCATACAATGATGCCATGGGAATTCAAGGAGATCCTGTATTTGTTCCCTATCTCATAGTTGCACTATTTCTAATTCTTTGCTTTGCCGTTTGGCTAGGGTATCGTCTCCTTCAAATCATCACTCACCATGAAATTTTAAAAAACAGAGAAGAGCTCCTTATATTAGGTACCCTTAGTCTTTATCTATTTATACTTTTTAAAAGCGGGTTCGTACGAACAGACGGCACTCATGTTTTGTACTTCTTCCGCGGTATTATTTTTACAATTTCGCTTCTTTACCTGTTCAATCTACAAAATCCAAAGCAAAAAATTATAGTACTATACAGTTGGCTGACTCTTTCTATATCCATCTGGTCTGTTGTTACGATGCCGGGCACGAACAATTACTTAACATCAAATCTAATTAGAGATAAGGCGAATCAAGTGGTCAACTATGTCGTTGGCTTCGGAGACTACGGAAATTTTGCAGAAATGTACACAACACATCAAAACCCGGAACTGAAAAAATTAATTGGAAATAAAAGTATTGATGTTGTACCTGTCGAAATTTCTCAAGCTTATTTTAACGGCCTTGCCTACCGCCCTCGCCCCGTTATTCAATCATACTCTGCCTATAATGGCTATTTAGACGATCTGAATAGCAACAAGTATAATCAACAGAGTTCGCCTGACTTCATTCTTTTTTCTCTAAGCAGTATCGATTATCGATATCCTTTTTTTGATGAGACAAGAACAAAACTTAGTATACTGAGTGGCTACCAAACCGAACAAGTTTTAGAAGATCAGATTGTACTCTCAAAACGTGTGCACCCAAAGAAAATAATAGAAGGTAAGGAGGAAATGAAAACTGTGAAGTTCGGTGAAGATTTTACTATTCCAAAAACTACATCATTACAATTTACAAGAGTATTGATTGAGTACAGTTTTTTTGGAAAGCTCAGGCGCTTGTTCTTTAAGCCGCCAGAGTTAACCTCAACGCTTACATTAGAAAACGGAGATAAGTATACGTTCAGAGCCATCCCCACTATACTTTCAGGCGGTGTAATTCTGAATAAATTTATCGATTCAAATGAAGAATTTGAATTACTAATGTCCACCAACGGTTTACTAAATGCCAACATTGACAAAGTGCGTTTTGAGTCTGCACTTGGTGAATATGGTTTTAAAAATGAAGTGAAATTAATAACAACTCATTATTGGCTCAACGACAGTTCAAAAATGACAGATGCCGATAGTTCTTCCCTTCAATCGTTTCAATCTCGGTTTCAACCAACGGTGCTTCAGGATGTTCTTCCGGGGAATATCCTAATTAGAATCTGGATTGATCAGGTAAAGACACACTCCTCCCTAATTAAAATATCGGGCTGGGCTTTTTTAGAAAATGAGAATAATGATTCTAGTAAAGTATCGGTCATTTTAAAGTCAGAAAAGCATAGCTACGAATTGTCCACTAAAAATTATCTTCGCCAGGATTTGCCCGAATTCTACAAGAGACCTGATATTGGTAATTCAGCATTTGCTTCAACCGTTTTGAAAACCAAACTAGCAAAAGGTGTCTATACTGTGAGTATCAAGATTGTGAATAAGGAGCAAAACATTGATACGATTTCAACTACTGACCGCAGCGTTATAATTGAATGAACCAGAATCGCCCAATCTCCATGCTGCTTTCGCAGATCAATACTTACCAGATCCTGCAAACTGTATCGCTATTTTATATTGCTTTACCAACGATTTTGTTTATAGGTGGCTGGCTAAGTTTTTACATTTCAATTCCATTAATCCTTCTCATACTGCTTGGACTTTTTAAGTCTTTATTTGCAGCTTGGAGCTATAACCCTGGGCCAATCGATTTTTTTCAAGTCAAAGATTTGAGTCATGTCAAATTGCATTCCTACTTGACTTATACTTTAATATTTCTTCTAATTATATTCATGGGTCATTTGTTCTGGATTGGGTGGCTAGGTTGTGCAAGACGGTGATTACTTCAAACACAATGCATTCATTAATGATTTAATCAAATACCCGTGGCCCCTAGCTTATGAACAAACGGGGCCGGATGACATTCCCAGGATCTTAAATACATACGTAGGATACTATTTGCCTAGTGCGCTTATCGGTAAACTATTTGGGTTGACATCGGGTTATTTTTTTTCGTTTTATGGGCCGGTCTTGGCTTATTGCTTTCAATCCTATGGATCATTCACTTTGTTAAGGGATGGCCAATGTTCTTTGCTATTATTTTTTTGTTGTTTAGCGGCCTTGATCATCTCGGTTGGCAATTCCTGTTAGGTACAAACCGCTTCGGAATTGACTACAATTATTCAAATTGGATGATGTTTTACGCATCTGGCGGATCTGGTGGTGAACTCCTTAGAGGAGTATTTTTGGCGTTAGGATCAAATCATCAGGCCATTGCGAATGCACCTCATCATATTTTCCCTCCTGGGTTTGTATCATCATGCTATTTCACGATTCGGTGAAACGAAAATCAAATGATCGCATTATATTGCTGTAAACGGGACTCAACAAGGGTGCTGTGTGAAGATTACAAAAACCAACGATGGTTTTGTGAAAGCATTGGATGGTTTCGGGGATACATGGATCTATAAAGAGAATGGTTGGAATTCGACTATTGAGATTATAAGCGATAAATTTGGAAACACTTTTCAACTGGATACCAAAAGCAGTTGCAACGAAAAACAAGGATATTACATTCTGCTGAATGGGAAACATAACGGATGTTGCAAAACGCTAACCCTAAATGAGGAAGGTCTGGTCGAAGCTGTTGATGGCTTTGGAGAACGCTGGTTATTTAAAGATCAAATCTGGATAAAGCAGTGATTATCTAACTCCATTAAAAAGCGAATCAGTATTGAGCGTTCTATTAATTTGCTTTAATCCTATTTCGTTATTGTTTTCAACCTGAAGCCATATGTTATAATTACCCTTTGGTATTTTGGTAATTGGGATAAACCCAAGGAATCCGCACATCAGGTAATTCTTCTTTCCTGAAAAATCA
>JAYVBN010000079.1:0-2692 GCA_043750455.1 Bacteroidia bacterium
AAGAGCAAATGCGCGGCATAGAAGAAGAAGGGAAAAAAGCAGCCTACCAAACCCAACTAAAACTATATGCATTAGTTGGTGGCTTGGGCGTATTTTCAATTATTGCTTTGCTGCTTTACAGGAACAACCTGGGCCGAAAAAAAGCAAATGAGGTTTTGCAAAAACAAAAGGACGAAGTAGAAACACAAAAGGAAAAGGTGGAAGTTGCTTTATCAAATTTAAAATCCGCCCAATCCCAACTTATCCAATCCGAAAAGATGGCCAGTCTTGGCGAACTCACCGCAGGGATCGCCCATGAAATTCAAAACCCGTTGAACTTTGTCAATAATTTTTCAGAAGTAAATACAGAGTTGATCAAAGAGATTCAAGACGAAAGACGTAAGACACAAGACCAGCGCGATGATAAATTGGAGGATGGACTATTGCAAGACATAATTCAAAATCAGGAGAAAATAAATCATCATGGCAAGCGGGCTGCCGACATTGTAAAAGGAATGCTGCAACACAGTCGCAGTAGCAGTGGCGTAAAAGAGCCAACAGACATAAATGCCTTGGCCGATGAATATTTAAGATTAGCGTATCATGGTCTTCGGGCAAAAGACAAAAGTTTTAACGCCACCATGAAAACTGATTTTGATGATACGATTGGCAACATCAATATTATTCCCCAAGATATTGGAAGAGTGATTTTGAAATTGATTACGAATGCTTTTTATGTTGTCAATGAAAAATCAAAGCAGAACATTGCAGGGTATGAACCCACTGTTTCCGTCAGCACTTACCGCTCCCTCTCCTCCGGAGAGGGCCGGAGTGAGGTCTTTATAAAAGTCAAAGACAACGGCAACGGCATCACTCAAAAAATACTCGATAAAATCTTTCAACCTTTCTTTACCACCAAACCCACCGGGCAGGGCATCGGATTAGGGTTGAGTTTGAGTTATGATATTGTGAAGGCACATGGTGGTGAGTTGAAAGTGGAAACAAAAGCAAATGAAGGATCTGTGTTTATTATCTATTTACCAACTACATAATGATTTGCATGAAATCCGCATTAAAAATAGTACTGCTTTTGTTACTGCCGTCCTTGGCTCACGCTCAAGAGATAAGTGATTTTCTAAAAGATAGAAGAAAAGAGGCAGATAGTTTATTGATTGCCCTCAACCATACCCTCAATGATTCTTTGCGTATTGAAATTTGTATACAGCTCGCGTATTATTTTAATGAAGTAGAAAGGGATAGTAGTTTTTACTATTCCAACCAGGCCTTGTTATTGGCACAGAAATTAGGTAACAAGTTAAAGGAAGTGCAGGCTTATGAGAGTTCTGGAAATACCTTGAATCAATTAGGAAACTACCCAAAATCTCTGGTATACGTTCTAAATGGGATTAAGATAGTCGAAGCCCTCGAAACAAAAAAAGGAAGTCAGCAGGAAATATATGCAACCTTCTTTTTAAGTCTTTTGCATTCAAATCTTGCTTCATTGTATCTAAATACCGGACACTATGATTTGGCAATAGCTCATAGCAAAGAGGCAGTAAGGATTGGTGAGATGCCAGATAAAATAAAACATGCTGCAGGATTTGGCTACCATGAACTTGGAAGAATTTACAGGAGAATGAATAGGCTGGATTCATCTATAATATTTCAACAACGGGCTATGTTTTATTTTAAGCAAGATGACTTTGTTAAGTACAATGGATCCTGCTTATTGGAAATCGGCCTAGCTTATAACACGAAGGGGGAAAAGCTAATTGCCAAACGGTACTTTAATGAATCAATATTGTCTAACTATAAAGAGAGTAGTTTGGCAGCTATAGCAGATGCTTACCTGGCATTAGCCACCATATTAAAAGACGAAGGAGGCATCGATTCAAGCCGAATGTATGCGATAAAGGGGTTAGCCATAGCGAATGCGACAAGAAACCTAAATGCCCAGGCAGATGGTTACACTATTCTTTCAGCTATTTATAAGATTCAAAACAATATAGATAGTGCTTACTATTTTCAAAGCCTTGCTATCGTACAGAAAGATAGCATCAATAACGTTGAGAAAACAAAGCAATTTGAGACTATTGGTTTTGAAGAACAGTTAAGAATGCAGGAGCTTGACATAGAGAAAACTGCGATTCAGAATAAAATCAGGACGTATAGCCTACTTTCGGGTCTTGGAGTGTTTTCTATATTCGCATTTATCCTCTATCGAAATAACAAAAAAAAGCAACAAGCAAATCAGGTTTTAGAAAATACACTTTCCAGTTTAAAATCCACCCAATCCCAACTCATCCAATCGGAAAAAATGGCCAGCCTTGGTGAACTCACGGCAGGCATTGCTCATGAAATTCAAAACCCGTTAAATTTTGTAAATAATTTTTCTGAGGTGAGTAGTGAGCTTGTTGATGAAATGAATACTGAAATTGAAAAGGGAAATTTAAAAGACGCGAAAGAAATTGGAAATGATTTAAAACAAAACCTTGAGAAGATCAACCACCACGGCAAACGTGCAGCTGATATTGTAAAAGGAATGTTGCAACACAGCCGCAGTAGTGGTGTAAAAGAACCAACCGATATCAATGCCTTGGCAGATGAATATTTGCGATTGGCTTATCATGGTTTAAGAGCGAAGGATAAAGATTTCAACGCCACCATGAAAACTGATTTTGATGAAGCGATTGGTAGCATCAATGTTGTGCCT
>JAYVBN010000080.1:0-2898 GCA_043750455.1 Bacteroidia bacterium
ATGTGCCCACTTTTGCAGATTCGGTGATATCCTCAAATTTCAGACCTACCTCACCGGTACGCAGGTTGCCTTTGTTGAGATACAGTCTACTCGAAACCATGTTTCCCGTAAAATAAATATCCTGTAGGCCATCGTTATTAATATCTCCAACCGCTACGCCACCACCATTGTAGATGTATTCATAACCATTTAATGTAAGCGAATCGCCAATGGTTATGTTATTTGAAAAATGTATGCCGGTGCTTGTCGAATCTGCTGCCAAAAATAATTTTTCTGCACGATCGGAGCACCGAAAAAATAGTATTGAAAGGAAAAGAAAATAAATTCGGACGTGCATAAAATTAACTATTGAGATGTTGAATCTGAATAGGCCTTATTAGTTAGTGTGAAGGTTCTGATGGCCTTCCCTATTTCACCAACTAATAAATCTGTTCTGTCCTTAGTTGGAATGAACAAGAGTTGCCTGATATCGCCTCCTAAATCTAATCCTGATTTATTTTGTGCAACATATGTAAACTTACCTTTGCCATCATTTAAAAAGACAATGCCTTTGTTTGCGTCCGTTTTGCCAATGCGAGCACGTACCAAAGTCTCATTTCCCGCCATCACTATATCTTGATCGCCATCCTTGTCTACATCCCAGGCGGCCATTGTGTAGACTGGTGAAAATTGAGCCTGAATTGGCAAATCAATTATTTCAAATCTATTTCCCTTATTCTCCAGATATACGGTCTTCAAGATATCCGCGCGGAGCGTGGTTACATCTTTTAATTCTTCTTCTGTAAAGATGGTCTCCATGGTGGCGTTGGCATAGGAAGTATAATCCGGAAATCGTGGTTTTAAAAAACTGACTTGACCTAAAGCTTCATCACGACTTGCGTAGGGATAAGACTTTCCATTAATATAGTAACAGAAGAATGGATCAACTTGGCCATCGTTGTTAAAATCCTTGTAGATAAGTGTTGCCGGGTTCTCTACCGAGACATTGAATTGATTGTTCAATCCGTAGTTACCAACAACTAAATCTGTATCACCATCTTTGTCAAAATCATCTGCAATAATACAATTCCACCAGCCCTTTGTCGAAGATGAAAACCATTGATCCGTTTCTTCCTTTAAAAATCCGCCCTGGTTAATTACCACTTTAATCGAAGTCCATTCTCCAACTATTACCAAGTCAGGCTTGCTATCCATATTCAAGTCTGTAACAATGGCATCACAAATCATATCAGTACCTTTCAAACCAGGTATTATTTCTTCCGTGGAATTCATAAAATTTCCTTTTCCATCATTGATCAAAAATAAACTCTGTGGAGGAAGTGGATATTGACCATGCACTAATCGGCTTCCAATAAACAAATCCAAATCCTGATCACCATCTACATCTAAAACTTTTACACACGAACCTGCCAATAATTCATTGGGCAATCGCCCTACGCTTTTTTTGAATTCTCCCCTACCGTCATTTAGATAAAGCCTATCCTGAAGAAGTGGGTCATTTGGCTCAAACGCATAACCTCCGCTTACTACATAAAGATCCAGGTCGCCATCCTTATCAGCGTCAAAAAAAACAGCATCTTCATCCTGATATTCTTTATCAGTCTCAAATGCGTCTATCTTCTTCATTTTAAAATTTCCATCTTTCTGTTGCAAGAACAAAGCCCCACTTTGGTGTTGCGGGCCGCACGTATAAAAATCGATGAGTCCATCTTTATTAACATCGCCTGAAGTCATTTTGGGACCCGTAGTAGAATACAATCGAGGAATTAGAAATTGTCTTTTAAAATCGTTGGCAGCAGCGGGAGTGTGCTTCCAATGCAATGATTCTATTTCACTAAACAAAGGCTTAGTCAAAGCAGGGTAAACATAAAGCTCCTTAGCATCATCATACTTCGGAGTTAAAACTGTCCGCGCAGGAATGTTTACAAACAACTGCGTCTTATCATCCGGCCAGATGATCCTAACCGAATCCACTTTTTCAGCTTTATTTAATCCCACAACCATGGGCACAACCATACACGATTGAAATCCTCTCGTTGGAGAATACTCTTGCTGTTGCATCATTCCATCGGCATACACAATCACTTTAGTTCCTGTGACAATCAAGGTTGGATTGCTTTTAAAAAGATCAACTGTAAGAAAGACAGCCTTACTGCTTTCAATACTATTGTTTCTATAAATAATCGAAGATTGATTCATTGAATTAATTACTAAATCTAAATCTCCATCCAAGTCAAGATCTGCATAAGCTGCGCCATTCGATTTAAACTTTCTCGAAATACCCCATTCATCTGACTTATTGCTGAAGGTGAGGTTGCCATTATTTTTGAAAAGAAAATTTCCCTCTTCAATAGATGGCATTTTGTCAAGAATCGTCTTCATATCTGGAGCAATGCCAGTCTGACTTGCGTTGATTCGCTCATCAACCGTAAATTTTAGGAACTGCATATTGGTAAAATCTTTCTCATACCCATTGGTAACCAAAAGATCTTTCCATCCGTCTCCATCAAAGTCAGCGAATAAAGACGCCCAACTCCAGTCGGTATTTGAAATACCAGCCAACTGACCAATCTCAGAAAAAGTACCATCACCATTATTCAGTTGAAGCATGTTGCGCATCGTTTGATGATGAAATCCTCCATCGATCAAAATTTGGTACTTATCATAATTGTCATCTCCAGAGGAAAGCTTAATGCGCTCATTAGAAATTGGCATCATATCCAGAGTCACTAAATCCGGAAGCCCATCATTGTTAATATCTGCAATATCTGAGCCCATTGAAAACAGTGAGATGTGCCCGGTTGCCTTTTTAATCTCATTTCTAAATGTACCATCCTGATTATTTAAATAGAGGTAATCATCTTCATTAAAATCATTAGAGATATATAAGTCAGACCA
>JAYVBN010000081.1:0-2003 GCA_043750455.1 Bacteroidia bacterium
GTCAATACTTCCGGATCCAAACAAAAGTTGCTCGGCTAGCGAAACATACACTTTACCATTTTTCACATTCACCGTCAGATCGTTCTCCTTAAAATTTAATAGTGCATTGCTAATACTATTTTTTAAATCTTGAACTGCTTTATCCTTATTGCTAAGTATTCCTTCTAATTCTTTTACTTTCCTTTCGCGCTCGGATAAGCTTGTACTCAATGAGTCATTTAACTTTCTTGTTTTTTCCATGCTCTCTTGAATGGCTAGTAGCTGATCCTTCTGCTGAGCTACATCCCGGTTTAACTTCCCACTGTTGGTCAGTAAATTTTTGTAATAAGAATTTAGTTGATCGTATTCCTTGTTTAACTCATCCAGTTTTTGACTGGTGGCTCTATACGATTGTCCCAAATCGGAAGTATCCTTTTTCAATCCCTTTAACTTTTCTTCTGCTTCAGTTAGATCTATTGATGTCTTATCTAATTGTTTTGACCGCTCAATCAGGTCACCATCCGTTTTTACTTTTTGAGCTAGCAAGTCATCATACTTTTTTTTTGTAACAATACAGCCTTGCAAGAGGAAGGTGATTACTAAAAATAGTGGAAGGAATTTTTTCATAGTGTATTGCTAAATATTTGTTTTAACAGAACACGAAACTACTTTGTCTTAGCTGTAATCCAAAAAATCAAGATCATTTTCTGAATATAATTCAAACGAACAGATTAAAAATGAATTGATGTCATTATCCTGTTCATTATTACTTTGCCTATGTATTTTTTTGATTAGGTCTCAATTCCATTTACATTCATCCAGAATTTAACGATAATTTATGGAAGGAATGCTAAAATCAGATTCATTCAAAGGTAAAACTATTTTAATCACTGGGGGTGGCACTGGCCTGGGTCGAGCCATGGGCAAATACTTACTTCAATTGGGCGCCAACTTGGTTATCTCTAGTCGTAAAAAAGAAGTGATTGATAAAACTGCTTCAGAACTCATAGCGGAGACTGGTGGTAAAGTTTTAGCCGTTGTTTGCGACATCAGAAAATATGAAGAAATAGAAAACGTAATTAAGAGTGCTGAAAAAGAATTTGGTCAGATACATGGAGTACTCAATAACGCAGCAGGAAATTTCATAAGCCCAACGGAAAGATTGTCACATCGGGCTTTCGATATCGTAGTAGACATTGTTTTAAAAGGAACGTATTACGTGACGCTTGCAGCCGGCAAAAATTGGATTGCTAAAAAACAACATGGCACATTTTTAAATATTGTAACAACATATGCATGGACGGGTTCCGGTTATGTTGTTCCATCTGCTTGCGGAAAAGCTGGAGTGTTAGCTCTCACACGATCTTTGGCAGTCGAGTGGGCCAAGTACAATATCCGAAGCAATGCTATAGCGCCAGGTCCGTTTCCCACAGAAGGAGCTTGGAGCAGATTGTTGCCAGGCGACCTTGTGAAAAAATTTGATCCAGCCGAGCGCGTCCCATTAAAAAGAGTTGGCGAACATCAGGAGTTAGCAAACCTTGCTGCATATCTTTTGTCAGATTATTCGGGGTACGTTAATGGAGAAGTAATTACTATTGATGGTGGGGAATGGCTGCGTAATGGTGGGGAGTTTAGTTACCTCGAAGACATCCCGAATGAAATGTGGGACATGCTTGAAAAGTCAAGAGGCAAATAATGCATCCCCCTCGTTCCTCGGGCCGGGCTATGCGCTGCAAGTCCGTCCACCCTCTTGACCAACGCACTTCGGGCTTTCCGCTACTATCCCTGGCTGGAGTACAATCTTAATTGGATACTCTGCTTAAAATTATTTTTCTCGACCGAGACTCGGTTAAGGATGCATTTCACTCATTGCTAAGCCGCAGCTTTGAGGTAAGATCAAAAAAATAGCCTTGTCTTTAGGACAAGGCTATTGATAAAAAAAGGCAACGACTTACTCTCCCGGGTTTTACCCTAGTACCATCAGCGCTGGTGGTCTTAACTTCTCTGTTCGGAATGGGAAGAGG
>JAYVBN010000082.1:0-4177 GCA_043750455.1 Bacteroidia bacterium
TGGAGGGATTCCAATCCTAAGGCAGAAGGTAATATAAGGGATGCTGCAACACTTGAACAACTGGTAGTTCTCTCAAACCTGGAAAGTATCAATGCAGTACTTATTCATCAGGGATTGCCTCAATCGGAAAGGCTCGTTCAACTCAATGCGGTTGCTATTACTCAAATGAAATCGCTGGTCAACAGCAAGCAAATAAAACGGATGCAATAGGCACTAATACTTATCCTTGCTATCCAAGAATTAAAATCTTAAGCATTGAATATCATAGTGCCAACTATCCTATCCACTGCCCACTTATTTCTAATATCCAGCATCTAACATCCAATATCCGCCACATGTGTAATCACTGAGCTATGCCCGAACACCATGCCCAAATTTTTGTTATATTCGCCTGACAATCAAACTTTAAAACAATGGCACTATACAAATTGCAAGTAAACGGCAAAAGTTTTGAGGCCGATGTAGATGCAGACACTCCACTGCTGTGGGTACTGCGCGACAATCTCGGTCTGGTGGGTACTAAATACGGCTGCGGCATTGGTCAGTGTGGTGCCTGCACAGTTCACCTAAGTGGTGTTGCTGTCCGTTCGTGTTCGTTGGTAGTTTCGGCAGTAGGTACAAAAGCTGTAACGACCATTGAAGGTCTGTCGGCAAATGGCGATCATCCTGTGCAAGCTGCCTGGGAGGAGATCGATGTTCCGCAATGTGGTTATTGCCAGGCGGGTCAGATCATGACGGCTTCAGCATTGCTAAGTAAAAATCCTAAACCGACATCTGATCAAATCGATACCGCTATGAATGGAAACATTTGCAGATGTGGCACATATCACCGTATTCACGAAGCTGTTGCCCTTGCCTCCTCCAAACTTAAATAACCAAAGCCATGTCTACCTTAGTAAAAACAAACAGACGGGATTTTATAAAGATAGCGGCTACCACTGGTGGCGGACTCTTCTTAGGCTTTCATTGGAATGAATCCATAGCCTCTTCGCTAAACATAGCAGATGCTCCATTAGCAGTGCGTGCAGCAGGTGATATCAGCTTTAATAATTTTCTTTCGATCTCTCCTGATGATGTGATCACCATTTTTTCGCCCAACCCAGAGTTAGGTCAAAATATCAAAACTTCTTTTCCGATGATTGTGGCGGAAGAGTTGGATGCCGATTGGAAGAAAGTAAAGGTGGTGCAAGCCAATCTGGATGCAAAGAAATACGAGCGTCAATTAACAGGTGGAAGTGGGGCAGTACCTCATAGCTGGGAACGCTTGCGCAAAGCAGGAGCCACTGCGCGACAAATGTTAGTGGAAGCTGCTGCGAAACGTTGGGACGTTCCGGTAAACTCAATCACCGTTGATACGGGAATTGTCTATCATAAAGAAAGCGGACGCAAACTAACCTTTGGTGAACTCGCCACTGAAGCATCTACTATTCCGGTGCCAACCGAAGTGAAGTTGAAAGACAAAAAGGATTTCAAACTCATTGGACAAGCGATACATAATGTTGACAACAAAGAGATGATAACGGGCAAGCCATTGTATGGTCTTGATGTCTATCGCGAAGGAATGTTGTTTGCCATGATCCAGCGCCCCACTGCCTTTGGAATGAAAATAAAATCTGTTGATGCCACAGCAGCTAAAGCAATGTCGGGCATTACAGATGTTGTTACTTTTAAAAACAATGTTGCCGTGGTTGGTAAATCTACCTGGCAAGTGAATAAAGCGCGCAAAGCGTTGAAGATTGAATATGAAAAGGAAGGGAATATTGAAAGTACCACCGATCATGATCGGCTGTTCAAAGAATTGCTGGACGCAAAAGAAGGAGCAACCGTAAGACGTAAGGATGGAGATGTGGATGCTGCTTTCAAATCAGCAGCAAAAGTGATTACGAAAGAGTATCAATGTCCTTTCTTATCCCATTCGCCAATGGAGCCCATGAACTTCTTTGCTCATGTGCGGCCAGATGGTGTTGAGTTAGTCGGCCCGTCACAAACACCGGAAGCCGGACGAACTGAAGTGGCTAAGCTATTGAACATTGCCCCTGAAACAATTACGTTGGAGTTAACCCGTTTGGGTGGTGGCTTCGGACGGAGATTGAAAACAGATTATGTAGTAGAAGCAGCCGAGCTTTCGAGCTTGATCAAAGCACCTGTTAAAGTTATCTGGACACGTGAAGATGATATCACCGGAGGCAGCTATCGTCCTGCGGTGCGCTATCGCTTTGAAGCAGCACTTGATGCTAATAATAATTTGATTGGCTATAAACTTCGTGGTGTTGGTATCAACGCTGGCAATCCAACACGGGAAGATAATTTTCCTTCTGGTGCGGTAGATAATTTATTGATTGACTCACAAGAACATAAATCACCGATCACTACAGGCGCGTGGCGCGCACCGATTACTAATTTTCTAGCATTTGCCGAACAGGCTTTCTTAGATGAAGTGGCAGAGGCTGCTAAGCAAGATCCTATTCAATTCCGGCTTGCCTTGTTAGACAAAGCCAAGAAAGCTCCTGTGGGTGCTATCAAGTATGATATCGATCGTATGAAAGCAGTGATTGAATTAGCAGCCGAAAAATCGGGTTGGGGCACAAAGAAAAACCTGGCACAGGGTTTCAGTGTTTACTTTTCGCACCGTTCGTATGTAGCACAAGTGGCAGAAGTAGAAACGAAAGGTGGTAAACCTGTATTAAAGAAAATTTACGCTTGCGCGGATTGCGGAGTAGTAGTAAACCTCAGCGGTGCCAATCAACAAGTAAGAGGTGGAGTAGTAGATGGACTTGGTCACGCAATGTATAGTCAACTCACGTTTAAAGATGGCGCTACCGAACAAAAGAACTTTAACAACTACCGGTTGATACGCATGAAGGAAGTGCCAGAGATTGATGTTCACTTTGTTAACAACGGCATTGACCCAACTGGGCTGGGCGAACCGGCCTTACCTCCAACAGGAGGTGCAGTTGCCAATGCATTTTTTAAAGCAACAGGCAAGAGGTTGTACAACCAGCCGTTTAGCAAGCAGGAAGAAATGAAGGGCGTGAATTTGGGAGAGAAGATGTAGAGATAGTTATTTGATTTAGTTAAAAACGTCAGGTGAGAGCCTGACTTTTTTTTTCTTAGAAGTTTAGAGTATTTAAAAATCATAACAAAAATGGCGAAAGAATGTGTTGAGACTATTAACTTTCAAAATCATGAAAAACTACTATCGCGTCATGCTTGGAGCCAAAAGTGCTCACGCAGAAGAATGCTTTAAGGGAAATTTTATTGGGACCGATTTTGGTATCCAAATGGATCTTACAAAAGAGCTGCCTGAGAACTGGCGTGAATTCAACCACAAGTTCATTTCTCTTTACTTGAAAGATCGTCCTGGTAAAACAAAGATTGCTGCTGGTTTGGCATGCGGAGCTTTATGGACGGTATCTAAAGGAATAAACAACGGAGATATTGTTTTGTGTGCAAATGGGCAGGGTGGATATTATGTTGGTGAAGTAACAGGAGGCTACATCTATAGTCCTGGAGAAATTCTGTTCCATCGAAGACCAGTTCAATGGTACCCAAATGTTATTGAACGAGTTTCAATGAGTGAAGGTCTAAGGAATTCATGCGGCACTCCAGGAACTGTAAGAGATATAACACGTTTTGCTGAAGAGATCGAACAACTTATTGCAGGTAATCGGCCACCTGTAATCATTTCTACTGGAGCACAAATTGAAGATCCATCGGTTTTTGCACTGGAAAAGCATTTGGAGGATTTCTTAGTCCAAAATTGGAAACAAACAGATTTGGGAAAGAAGTACGATATCTATGAAGAAGAGGGTGAATTGGTTGGACAACAATATCAAAGCGATACCGGCCCAATTGATATTCTTGCTATCAGCAAAGATAAAAAGGAATTACTTGTTGTTGAATTAAAAAGAGGAAGGGTAAGTGATAGCGTAGTCGGTCAAATACAACGTTACATGGGTTATGTCACTGAGGAGTTAGCCGAAGACAACCAAATTGTAAAGGGGATTATCATTGGATTGGAAGATGATATCCGAATCAGAAGGGCATTGTCCGTTGCGAAGAATATCGAATTCTATAGATATGAAGTAAGTTTTAAACTTTTTAAAGGGTAAAGGATAGATGGCACTGTTGCTAAGAAGCCATAACCTCAGCAAGGCTGTAATACCATATCGAAGTG
>JAYVBN010000083.1:0-6875 GCA_043750455.1 Bacteroidia bacterium
TTCGAGAATAGGCGGGTCTGATTTTGTTATGTGTTTAATTATTTGTTCCATCTCCTCAGGCTTAATGCCTTGGATAAGCGTTTGGAGAAGAAACCGGACAGGTTTCACTTTGGCGCTAAATTCACTTACCGCTTGAGCTTCAATTTTTACAACTAAACGAGTGGAAGAATATAGATCGTCAGGGTTAATGTTAATTATCTTATTCGGAAATGGCCATGTCTTTATCATGTCGCGCGTGCCACCTTCCTTTCCTTCCTGATCACGTATTGATTGAACTGTTATTAGTCCTGCATCGGCATGAAGCATCTGGCTTTTGAGAAGGGAAGTGCCCAACAAAACTCTGCCGTGGAAAGAAAATAATTCTGAGTTGCCATCAAATCTCTCAGAAGTCATCACTTTTACTGGATACTTCTTGATCAAGTTATCGAACCGTTTAATCCAATGCTCTCCTGCAAATGCAACACTTGTCTCAACAAAATCTTGCGTGTTGAAGGGAAGATAAATAGTTACTTGCGCATTGGTCTCTGCCATAGCTTCAGCAAAAAGAATATCACTTCCACAAGCCAATGAACAATACCCGATTTTTGCATTGAGGGTTTTGATGGCATTTAAAATTCCATTCTTTACTTTTAACTCAATTGCCTCCGGGAACCGTGGTATAATTCTATCCTTGCGGTCCACCATATGGCCTACAAAACCAACAATAGTGGGCGGGCTGAATGCCTTTAATATTTCACTTGGCACTGGAAGATAATGATTGAGCAGCCACAGCTGATTAAAGACACTGTTTACTTTCCCCCAATCATCACCCGCCTGCTGTATCAATTGAAAATATAAAGACATCGCCTTTGCCTTGTCTCTCTTGAGAAGGTGCGCTTCGGCCAGTGTGGCAACTTCCCAAAAATCAGTAGACTCTTCGGAAAGCTTCGTTATCAATTCACCCGCTATCTCTTTTCCTTTTACTGCCTTACCCGCAATGATGGACATGGTGGCCGCATTGATGCCAGTGTAATAATTTCCAGTGGCTATAAAGTTTTGATGATAGGTATCACGCGATAAAATAGCATACTTCGTTTCTTGCGAATTTTTAAAAAGTTCTTTATAAATTCCTCCCAGGATCCCGGCTGTTTCAGGATCGTCAGGATGCTGCTTATAAATAGGTTCAAGATAATCTTTGGCCGCCAGGGCTCCTCCAGATTTAGAAATCGCCAGAGCATTGAGTTGTTTTACCCTAAGGTCATCTGACTCACTTAAAGCCGTGGTCGCTAAAGAGCGTGCTTCGAAGTAATGTCCTTGATGGATAAGTTTTTCAATTTGTTCAACCTTTGTCACAGTATATCGTTGGGAGATCTAAGCCAAATATAATCATTGGCAATTAGCTTTCTATTCATACAAGTCCCCTTTCATTTACCAGGGCAAAACTCTTTTTCGGATCATTATCAATACCATCCTACTCGCCCAAATCTTAAGGAATTGCAATCGTCCAAACTAAAGCCATTTGGAATTTAGATACCGATCGGTATCTTTGTGCATGCGCAATCCAACCGAAACCAAAGAAGCTATTCTTCACCATGCAGGGAGTCTATTTAACATACAAGGCTATAAGGCTACTTCCATTAGCCACATTACTGATGCTACAGGTTTTACTAAAGGGGCTATTTACCGCCACTTTAGCAACAAGGAGAAGCTGGAAGAACAAGCGTTGGTTTATCTGATGGGGATAATGTTCGAAAAACTTCGAATACAAATCAAAGAACAGAATAATGCTGGAGAAAAATTGAGATCAATACTTTATTTTTTTGAATCGTATGTAAGCAAATCTCCAATCAAAGGTGGTTGTCCACTGTTGAATGTAGCGATTGAAGCAGACGATAACAGTCCTCACCTAAGAAAAAAAGCGAATACTATTCTTGCCATCCTAAAGGAATCAGTAGTAACCATTATGTCAAATGGCATCAGGTTTGGCCAGCTTAAAAAAGATATTGATAAAGAATATTACGCTACCATCCTCATTGCCAGTTTGGAAGGAGCCATCATGATGAGCAAGCTATCCAAATCAAATCATGATATCCGCACTGTTATTAAGCATCTGGAAGGAGTCATTTCAGGAATAGAAATTTAATTTCTTTAGAGTGAAATAAATTATATGAACAAGATATTTATTCGTTCGATTGGATTGTACTTGAATACCTTGGCTTTAATCACCCCAAAGTATGCTGCTAAAAAGGGGTTCGAATTATTCTGCTGGCCCCGAAGGATCAAGATGAAACCTCATCAGCTTGATTTTTTGAACCAGGCTGAAGAAAAATTTGCGATTGACTATGCCGGTAAAAAAGTGCAAGGGTATAGGTGGGGAAATGGTGCTAAAAAAGTCCTTCTCCTGCATGGATGGCAGAGTCATAGCTATTGGTGGAGATATGTGATCAATCGACTTTCAAAAGAGGAATTTACAATTTACTCACTTGATGCACCCGGTCACGGTCTTTCAGAAGGTGATTTCTTAAACCTACCCCATTATAGCGGATTGATTGAACAATTTATTATTGAACAAAAATCTCTTCATGCTATTCTTACACATTCATTTGGAGGGTTTGCTTCTGTTTACACGTTACACCGTTTACCACAATTGCAAGTTTCAAAAATGGTAGTGATGGCTGCCCCCGGTGAAGCCGAATTTTTCTTCAACTATTATCAACGGGTACTAGGCCTTTCCGCAAAAACAATTCGTTTAACAAATGACTACTTTGAAAAATTAACTGGGCATCCTCCTTCTTATTTCAAGATGAAGGAATTTAGCAAGACCCTGACGTTAGAAGGGCTTATTATTCATGATACAGAAGACAAAGAAGCTCCTTACCAAACCGCTTTGGATATGGTTGACGTTTGGAAAAATACTTCGCTCATTACCACCACGGGCTTGGGACATAATCTAAAATCCAAAGAATTAGTTGAAAAAGTGGCGAAATTTATTTGAGCATATCAAATGCAATGCACTTTCACTGTCCCATCATCACAAACGCACCCCAATAATAAGGCTCTTTGTATTTAGTCATTAATTGTATCTGCGCTTGCTTGAAAGCTTTTGATTTGCTTCCGCCCTTAGCTAGGTTGGTGTAGAAATTTGTCATCAACGCCTGAGTGGCGGCATCATCTACTTTCCATAAACTCATCACTAATGCTTTTGCCCCAGCAACTAAGAATGATCGTTGTAAACCATAGACACCTTCGCCTGCACGCACATCACCAAGTCCGGTTTCGCAAGCGCTGAGGATAATTAAATCTGTGCCTTCTAAGTTTAAGTTCATCGCTTCATAAGCAGTCAAAATCCCGTTGTCATTACTTTCTAGATTGGGCATCACTTCCCCTTTGATAGTAGAAGAAGCACCTGCTAATAAAATTCCAGATCGCAACAATGGATTGTTCTTCGCATTCTCTTGCTGCACTCCTACCGATGACTCCTCAACATCTTGCTGGAAATAACCATGTGTGGCAATGTGTACGATAGCCGGGCCTTTCATCGATTTCACGATCGCTTCAGTTGCGGCTTTTTGCATATAGGGTGTCACTACATATCCACCTGTCTTTAAAATCTTACCAATGTTGTCAATTTCTATTTTTGTTCCTGGCAACGCAGCAACGGCATCTCCACCATAATCCGGGAAGCCAAGTAAAAAGGCATTCTTTTTAGGTGCAGATACTTTTTGGTTTTTCAAGGCAATTAAATCTTTTGAATTTCCAATGATGAATAAGTCGTATCGATTAAGAAGATAATCACCATCTGTTTTCTTAAGTGTATTCAAGTTGATTTGATTGTAAACGCCATCGGGCGAAATATAGATTGTTTTCTTACCTGTCAAGGCGGGTTCGATACGCGCCCAAAACTGATCGTAAGAATATTGATCGGTCACTTTTTGTTGCACGGCATTGCGATAGAACTTTGCATACCGTGTCTCCAATTGGTTTCCATTATCGAGCACAATTAGTTTGGGGTCACTTCCTTTGGTTAAAATTAATGCTGCATATTTTGAATCAGTTGTGAAATCTTTGTCGTACGAACGAATGCGGATAAATTCAACCAAAGCCTCGGTATCCGCAAGCAATGAAGAGATTTGTTTATAGCTGATCTTCTCGGTTGAATAGCCTTGAGAGAAATCCCCAGAACGTTGTGACAAGGAACGTTCCATGTCATTAGCCTCTTTCTCTAATGTTGGTAAATCTATTTTTTGATCTTTCAAATCTTCTTTAGCAAGAGAATAGTAACGTGCCAGCGTTTCCTTCTTATCCAACCATGCTACATAATCCTTAATCAACTCATTGTTACCGCTAGCGAAAATGGCTTTCTTAATTTTATTGGTGGAGTTGAGGAGTAATCCTTTTGTAGCCATCTGGTAATCGTACATCTCTTGAACCAGCAACGGATTGCCTGGGCTAGCTTCCAGGCAAAAATTATAGAAACGCTGGAAACGAGGTTGCAGCACATCCCAATATTTTGTTTTCTCTGCCTCGCTCATAGGTGGAAAGTAACGGTTGATAAAGTCGATTGACTTATCCATGGCTATCTGAAAGTTAGAAGTCGCTTTCGCCAGATCGCCTTTCTTCCAATACAGAATTCCAAGGTCTTCCTGAGACTCCACATAATCTGGATGATTGGTATCCAGTGCATTACTCCTAATGGACAAAGCTTGCGTCAGGTTTTTCTCTGCTTCATCAAAGCGGTTTTGTGTTCGATAAAAGTTTCCAAGATCATTCAAGACTTTTGCATAATTAGGGTTTTGATCTTTGAATTTCTTCAGATAAAAATCTGCAGCCCGTTTCAGGTAATCCTCTACCTTATCCAATTTATTCATTTGAATGTACAGCAAGCCCAAATAATTCAGCACGCCACCATAGTAAGGGTTATCGGCAATCACTTTTAATCTTTTTTCTAATTTCAAGTAGACCGTTTCTGCTTCCGCATACTTTCCGGTTTGCTGGTATAAGAGAGCCAAATTGGATTGAAAGCCCACCTCATTATTAATACTAAGATTCAACTTTTCAACAATGGAAATAGCTTGAGTCAGTTTCTGCACAGCCTGTTCGATTCTACCTATTTCAGCAAATAATATGGCTTGATTATTTAGTACAATCGCATACTCCTGGGTTTCGTTACCAAACTGTTTCTCTACTGTTTTAAGTGCCTCACTGAAATAGTTTTCGGATTCATTAAAGCGTGCAGTCTCCTGATAGAGTACGGCAATATTATTGAGTGATGAGGCGTATGCCTTACTTTCCTTTCCCAACATTTGCTCACGAATAGAGAGGGCTTCTGATGAATAATAATCTGCAGAATTATAACGACCCATTGTTGCATAGAGCAATCCTAAGTCGGCATGAACCTTACTGTAATTAATGTTATCTGTTATGTTCTCGGTTTCATACGCAAGCTTAGCCTCAAGAAATGAAGCCTCCGCCAATTTGAATCTCCTGAGCTGATATAAGTTTTCAGCGCGATCTAAAATATTCCGGCACTTCTGCGCGGGGGTTTTATCTGATTCGTTTTTATTAAAATCCGAAACGGCTGATGCTGACTTGACAAGTCGTTCGCTATTATTACGAATATTCATCATACCAGAATTGTCGATAACCGTTATGGCATAGTTAAAGTCCGTGGAATCAAGTTTGTCTCGCTCAGCGTCAACAGTTGAGGTCGATTTATCTTTGGCCAGCTTCTTTGTTTTTTCCATGACCTTATCCTTCAAGGCTCCAAACTGAGCTTGTGAAGAAAATGGAATTATAAAACACAATACCGTCAAAAATAAAACCGACCTCATACTATTACTCATTCTATGTTTATCGTTTTTCTACAATTAAAAAGAATCACTCTCCCGATACGCTTTAATCAATGCCAGCTCACCCTCCTTACCTTCTTTTGCATTGCCATGTTCCATGCCCATCACACCTTTATAACCCTTATCGTAAAGTAGCTTGAAAATGTTTTTATAATTTATCTCACCTGTAGTCGGCTCTTTGCGACCTGGGTTGTCGCCAATCTGAACATAGGCGATCTCATCCCAACACGAGTTGATGTTATTGATAATATTGCCTTCGTTGCGCTGCATGTGATAAATATCAAAAAGGATTTTGCAGGATGGGCTTTTCACTGCTTTACAAATTTCAAAGGTCTGATCCGAATAGCGCAAGAAAAGTTCAGGCGTATCACTTAAAGGTTCCAATACCATTACCAATCCATGAGGCTCAAATATCTCAGCACCTCTGCGTAATGCATCCACTACATTTGCAGTTTGAATGCCAATAGGAGTCTTGCGTTCATAAAATCCTGGTACTACAGTCGCCCATTTTGCATTCACACGCTTGGCCACTTCAACTGATTCCTTACAAGTCTTTATAAAATTATCTTTGAATTCCTGTTTGCCAGTGGTCAAAGAAGTTTTCCAATTGTCTCCACCGTCAATAACGAACACGCCCATCGTCATTCCCAAATCGGCCAACGTCTTACCAATCTTTTCCTGATCAGTAACTGAGCGTTTCAATAAGCCATTGTCTTCGATGCCACGAAAGCCTTGATCGGCCATGAATTTGATTTGATCCACAAAATTTTCTCCTGCATGATTCTTAAACATGCCATCATGTGGTGCATAGTTTAGTTTAAAAGTAGCGCCAGCAGGTGCGCTTACTTTGGCTTGGGGTTGAGCAACGGCACTTCCAAGTGCGAAAGTCGAAGCCGCTGTTGCGAGTGTGTGGGTGATAAAGTCTCTGCGTTTCATATGTTAATGGATAAAATCAGGATTATGAGTTTTTAGTTGAATAATTGAGCGAGGAAGTTAGGAAACATTATTCTAATTTTTAGACAAAAAAATGCCGAGCGGAGTCGACCA
>JAYVBN010000084.1:0-2271 GCA_043750455.1 Bacteroidia bacterium
ATGACCGTGATATCCGTTCGCAAAGAACTGATCGATTGGTACGTGCGACATGGATACAAAGATACGGGTGAGCGCAAACCATTTGCTTTCAATGACCCACGGTTTGGCCAGCCAAAAAGGCAATTGGAGTTTGTGGTTCTTGAAAAAGCGATTGAATACGGTGAAAGACATTGAAGCTCCTAGACGCAGTCAATGATTTTATTTTATCAGAATTGGAGAAGAATTAGGCATCGTTGTTCGTTGATAGTTGTTGGTTGTTCGTGATAATTCATTCCGGTTAAAACCCACCAACGATCAACTAACAACCATCAACGAAATAGTTACTTTGTTTCCAATTTCACTGGCTTGATTTGGTCTTGTTTTCTACAATACTCATTGAACCAATTGATCACACGCTCACCAATGTCCTCGATGAACTTAGGTTCCTGTGGACCATGCGGTGTGCGTGGGTAAGTAACCATTTGCGTTTTTACATTCAGCTTTTTCAAAGCGCCATACAGTTCCTGTCCTTGTGAGATCGGCACACGTAAATCTTTTTCTCCGTGAATGATTAGCGTAGGTGTTTTTACATTCTTTACTCCAAACATAGCGGAGTGTTTCATGTATACATCGGTGCGATCCCAAAATTCCCCACCAAAATAGTCAGGAAGAAAGCCAGGTATGTCGGCTGTGCCATTGAAGCTGATTAAATTCGTAACACCCGCTCCCACCATAGACGCTTTGAAGCGATTGGTTTTTGTTATAATCATGGAAGTCATGTAGCCACCGTAGCTCCAACCCGTTACACATAAACTGTCGGGGTGAGCAATGCCATCGGCAATTAGTTTATCTACTCCGCCCATGATGTCGTCATAATCGCCAAAGCCCCAGTCGTTGAGGTTTGCTTGACGGAAGTCGGCACCATAGCCTGAACTTCCCCTGGGATTGGCACGCAGCACGGCATAGCCTTGTTGTGCGAAAGCCTGGATGGGATAAACCGAACCGGCACCAGTATAATTTTGAGCAAACACTCCGGCAGGCCCTCCGTGAATGTTTAATATCATTGGATATTTTTTTCCTTTCTCATAGTTGGCTGGATAGGTGACCAATCCTTCAATATCATACTTTCCATCTTTCGATTTCCAAGAAACTATTTCGGTTTTAGCGGGTGTCATTTTTGAAAACTCTTCATTGACTTTTGAAAGTTTTCGCGACTTCATGTCTTTCATGTCCATCACCATTACATCGGGCGGTGCAGATGCATTTTGATAGATGTATGCCATCGCATCGCCACTTTTGGTAAATGAGGCACTGCCATAAACACCATCAGCAGGAGTGATCATTTTTGGTTTGCCGTCCACCGGGAGAGAATAAATAACACGGCTGGTCTTATAAGCTTCCGAAAAGAAAATGTTCTTGCTATCGCGCGACCAATCCAGAATCTGAAAACTTTGATCAAACGTGGCAGAAAGTTTTTTTGCTGCACCACCCGCTGTTGGCATAATATAAATATCATCGCGCCCCGCCCATTTTATCGCTCCCCCATCCGAAGCATAAGCGAGCCACTGCCCATCGTAAGAGTACTTGGGATTCGAGTCAGATCCCTTTCCGGCCACAACTGATTTAACTGCGCCACTGTCTGCGGGAATAGACGAAATATCGGATGTTGTCCACAAATCTAATGATGGGTTGATCTGATGTGTGAAAGCTAAAGTCTTGCTATCAGGCGACCAGGTAAGATCAGTTACATGAAAGTCTCCTGAAGTCAATCGCTTGACAGGATAAATTCCTTTTTCATTTTTTTGCAAGGCCAGTGTATAGAGATGCGCGTATTGATAATCATCGACAATTACCATATCTCGTTTCTCTTTGTTGTCTTTTTCTTCTTCTTCAGAAAGGGGATCTACCATGATAAAAGCTATTCGCTTTCCATCGGCAGACCATGCATAACCCGTAACGCTATTTTTTTCTTTCGTGATTTGCTGTGCTTCGCCTCCAAGCATTGACATGAGATAGAGTTGACTCTTGTCTTCTTTGCGTGCCGAAGTAAACGACAACCACTTGCTATCCGGTGAGAATTGAGGATTGGTGCACGACTTATCTCCAAATGTAAATTGATGATTTGAACTGCCATCCGAGGAAGCAACCCAGATGTGTGTTAGAAATTCTGACTTCTCCCCTTCCATCTGTGGGGTGGAAATAGTGTAAGCAACATTTTTACCATCGGGCGAAATGATTGCTCCTATTAGCCGATTGAACTTGATCATATCGGCAGGCGTCCATTTTGTTTGT
>JAYVBN010000085.1:0-4821 GCA_043750455.1 Bacteroidia bacterium
TGCGGAGGATTTTGCGAAAGGTGGCCGAAGGAGAAACTTCCAATTTGGGCGATACCACAACACTCCTCGATCCCGCCATTGTAGACGAAATAAAATCGGGTGCTTTATAAATAATGACATGTAAAATGGGTTACTTCACTACAGCCAGCTAGATTAAAATTTCCGGCTTTAATTGTTATTCTATGAGGTATCGTTTTTGGGCTTGGCTTGTTGTTTTACTAGTCCTTGTCTCTTGTATTGACGAAAATGACTACTCAATTGATTCGGTGGAGGTTAATCCAACCATTGCGCTTCCACTCGTTTCTGGTGAACTCTCTGTTCAAGAGTTTATAAAAAGTACCGATTCGGTCTATGTAAAAGTGTATCCAGACGATCTGGTATATCTTTCCTATTCTCAGACCTTATCATCACAAGGAATTCGGGAATCATTTACCATGCCCAACAAAAACCTTATCAGAAGTTTTTTTGTACCACCCTTAACAATACCACCTCACACAAAAGACATTCGTTCTGATAGTATCGTAGAGATTGTTGATTTTGGATTAAGTCCGGAGCAGCTTAGCGAGATTTCATTCAAAGCCGGCACAATAAATTACTCCACAACATCCAACAGCCCAGGTTTTAACAATAAGTATGAAGTAAATATTTCCTTACCTGATTTTGTTTCTAAAACAACAGGTAAGCCTCTTGATCTTAACATTAGTTCAACAGGAACTATCAACATTTCAGATTATATAGTAAAGCTTGACAAGAATAAGTTTGACCTCAAAATGGTATTAGTGCTCAAGAAGAGTTCAACTTCTGTGGTGATTAATCCCAATACATTTGTGAGTGTCAGACTCTCTTTCTTAGGTATGGATTTCACCTATATAAAGGGTTTTTTTGGCGACCAGAAAGTAAGTCTGCCAGCGGATACTCTTGATGTTGGTGCTTTTGGCACCTCACTTGATGATGCCGATGTGTCATTTGCCCAGCCAAAAATTACATTAGAGGTGACAAATGAAAATGGTGTGCCATGCCTCGTGGACTTTAAAAACTTTGAAGCACAAAATGGCACTCAGTCATTAGCTGTTGTATTAAATCCTGCCAACCCAATTTCAGTTGCTTATCCCACCGTGTTAGGAACCTCTGCAAAAACTACAGTGTCAGTGGTTAACGTAGCTGAGCTATTGGATTTTGCGCCCACACGATTTTACTATAAAGTCGATGCCAGAATAAATAAAGGCCTGACAGCAGGCAATAACTTTTTAGCGGATACAAGTAAGCTTAGGGTAAATATAAATGTTGAAGTCCCATTATACGGCCACGCTTCTAACATTAGTTTATTAGATACAGTAAAGCTTGATCTTGCAAACTTCAATCAATCAACTATTAACACAGCGTCACTTAAAACGAAAGTATCAAACGAACTTCCGTTGGATGCGAAGATCCAGTTTTATCTGACCGATGATAAATATAAAATACTCGATTCGTTACTAACGCCCTCACAAACTTCCCTTATTAAAGGCAGCACAGTTACTGCTTCTGGTGATCTTCAATCTCCAGGAGTTGTTGATCAACTTATTGAATTAGAAAAGTCAAAGATTGATCAACTATTCATAGCGAAGTACATTATTATAAAAGCTATAATGAATACTTCTAAAAAAGCTGATGGTTCTTTCCCGGATGTAAAGTTCAAATCGCAATACAAAATGAAGGTGGATTTAGGACTTCTGGCTAATCTTAAAATAAACGTAGGATTATGAGCCGCCAGATATACGTTGCAATCATCTGTGTATTTGTTCTCGGTAGTTTTTCAGCTTCTGCACAGGTAGAAGGTACGCTTCACTATATGAACAGTTTGCCGCAGGTGGTTATTAATAATCCAGCCTTTGTGCCCAGCTATAAATTTTCATTGGGATTACCTTTCTCTTCCGTGCACCAAGGATATACCAACAATGGCTTTTCCTACAACGATCTTGTAACAACCAAAGATGGACAAGTGAGCGCTGACTTATCGAAGTGGATTAAGAATTTACCAGATAAAACGTATATCGCGCCTGCTGTGAGCATAGATTTCCTTAGGCTGGGATTTAGAGTAAATCCTAAATTGTATGTTACAGCGAACGTCACAGGAAAAGAATATGGCCATTTTGTTTTGCCCAAAGACCTGGCTTCTGTTTTTGTTGAGGGCAACGCACCGTATGTAAATAGTACGATTAATATTTCACCAACACTGGAAACCATTTCCTATCTCGAAACAGCAGCGGGAGCTTCCTATGAAGTCACCAAAAAACTTACGGTGGGTGGAAGAGTAAAATTACTTCATGGGGTAGCCAGTGTTACCACGGAAACATCTGACATCTCGATTGCTGTGGATGAAAATTATTACTTGACGGCAAGTGCTGATTTAAATGTAAAAACATCTGGCATAAGCAGCATCACCGATTCTGGTTATGAAGTTTCTAAAGAGTGGAAAAACTATTTAAAAAATAGGGGGCTAGCTATCGATATTGGGGCTACCTATCGCCTGCTCGACAAACTCACACTTAATGCGAGTCTTATTGATATTGGGAGTATCGGCTGGAAAAATGATCTGTATCAATACTCTCTTGATAAGTCAAAAGCCAATTATACCTTCTCGGGCATTAATGCAACTGACCTGGTGAATGGAACGGCCAATGATTACATGGACGCGCAACTGGATTCTATAAAAAATAATTTCGAACTTCAGGAAGGTACTACCTCTTCCTTCCGCACAGCATTGCCAGGAAAGTTATTTTTAGGAGGAAATTTTGAAATAGTTAAAAACCTTAATGTAGGAGCTGTTCTTTTTGCACAGAAATTTCAGGGTCATTTTTCACCAGGATTGACTACCTCTCTAAATAAGAATTTTGGAAGAGCCATAAGTACCAGCTTTAGCTACACCATGTCAAACAATTCGTTCAATAACTTTGGAGCCGGTCTTTCATTTAACTTTACACCCATTCAGCTATACATTGTTGGAGATAATTTATTGCGATTACCCAGTTCACTTATCGTTCATCAGAACATAAATAACTATATCAACACAGCGCAGGTAATTAATGTGAGGCTCGGACTAAATTTTGTGTTTGGCAGGGATGCGGGAGATCAAGGAAAGATTGGCAAAGCCAAGCCGGTTAATTCTAAAAATTCTAATACAAAAGGTAAAAAGGCTCAGCAGACCCACGTAAAGGTTAGGCAGAGCAAGAGGTAGTTGGTGGTGTTTGGTGTTACAAAATGAAAAACCCGGTGATGAGCCGGGTTTCTTTTTTTAACCCAGATTACGCAATAGGATTTTCGAACGGATAATATGCTGTTGGCGTGAAACTTATATTTTGATTATTCTATCTATTTAATTTAGTCTTATGTCCTTTCGACCGTAGGGAGAAATCTTATCTAATGGAAACCACTCGTCAACCAGAAGAAGATTTCTCGCAATTTCATGAATGCCCTGCTTAAAGATGGCGCGCTCGAAAAGACTCGATTAAACAAAATTGCAAAAGGATTTTCTAATGCGTAATCTGAGTTTAACTAATTCACAGCTAAGATTAACTTCCACACGCTTCACACGCATCAGGATTATCCAAAGAGCAAGCCATGTCAGCGCGCTTCTGGTCGTAATCTGCTAATGGCAATTGTTCATAAGGAATTGTGTGTTGTGCCTCTGATGTTATGGCAACAGTTTCCTGGATCACTATAACTTCAGATACACCTGCGAGAGCTTCTGCCGCTACAGGTTGTTGCATCTGCGCCTTGTCAACTGTAAACTTGATGGCATCAGCCGCTGCTGTTGAACGCAAGTAGTACATACCCGTCTTCAAACCCTTCTTCCAGGCATAGAAGTGCATAGAAGTTAGTTTACCAAAGTTTGGATCAGTTAAGTGAATGTTCAAACTCTGAGACTGGCAGATATAGGCACCACGATCAGCCGACATATCAATGATCGATTTTTGAGAAATCTCCCAAACGGTTCTATAAATATCTTTGATGTTCTGAGGTATCTCAGGAATAGACTGTACAGATCCGTTAGCACCCACCAATTTCTGGCGCATACCTTCACTCCACAATCCAAGGCTGATCAAGTCTTTCATCAGATGCTTGTTAGCAATGATAAATTCACCAGATAAAGTCCTTCTTGTATAAATATTAGAAGTGTAAGGTTCAAAGCATTCGTTGTTACCAAGAATCTGTGAAGTAGAAGCAGTAGGCATAGGTGCCAGCAACAACGAGTTGCGAACGCCATGTTGTTTTACTTCTCTCTTTAAGTTTTCCCAATCCCATCTTCCTGATGAAGGAGTTACGCCCCACATATCAAATTGGAATATTCCTTTTGAAACAGGCGAGCCTTTGAACGATTCATAAGGCCCGTTCTGTTTGGATAATTCCATCGAAGACTCCATCGCAGCATAGTAGATGGTTTCGTGAATATCAGTATTCAACCCACGTGCTTCTGGCGAATCAAATGGCATACGAAGTAAAATAAAAGCATCGGCTAATCCTTGCACACCAATTCCAATCGGACGGTGACGCATGTTGGAGTTCCTTGCTTCTTCAACAGGGTAGTAATTAACGTCAATTACTTTGTTGAGATTGCGGGTGATCACTTTCGTGATCTCATATAATTTCTGATGATCGAACTTGCCATCTTCTGTTACAAATTTTGGCAATGCAATAGAAGCAAGATTACAAACAGCAACTTCGTCAGGCGATGTATATTCAATAATCTCTGTGCAAAGATTGCTGGACTTGATGGTGCCAAGATGTTTCTGATTCGATTTGCGGTTGGCGGCATCCTTATAAAGCATATAAGGCGTTCCT
>JAYVBN010000086.1:0-6280 GCA_043750455.1 Bacteroidia bacterium
TGAATCATTACTGGCCGGTGCTTCTGATTGTCGGATCCGATATATTCCAGTTCAAACCGCTGAGGCAATTGATAGTCGACCTGGATGGTACCCAACTGCCAGCTTCTTCCCAATGCGTCCTTCACCATAAAGTCAAGCTTAGGGCCATAGAAAGCTGCTTCACCTTTTACTGCCACCGTAATCAAGCCACGTTCATCGGCTGCCTCCTGTATTTCTCTTTCAGCTCTGTCCCAAAGTTCATCTTCGCCAATATACTTTGCCTTATTCTCAGGATCGCGCAAGGAAACCTGTGCTGTAAAGTTTTCAAACCCAAGTGATTTAAAAACATGCAGCACCAGATCAATAACTTTAATGAACTCTTCCTTTACCTGATCGGGTCTGCAAAAAATATGGGCATCATCTTGCGTAAAGCCACGCACGCGAGTAAGACCATGCAACTCACCACTTTGTTCGTAACGATATACAGTTCCGAATTCAGCATAGCGGATAGGAAGTTCCTTGTATGATCTTGGTTTAACTTTATAGATCTCACAATGATGCGGGCAATTCATTGGCTTCAATAGAAATTCTTCACTTTCATCCGGTGTTTTAATGGGTTGAAAAGAATCCTTACCATATTTTTCATAATGCCCTGACGTAACATAAAGTTGCTTACTTCCAATGTGAGGTGTTACTACTGGATCATAACCCGCTTTAATTTGAGCCTTGCGCATAAACTGTTCCAGTCGTTCGCGAAGGATTGTTCCTTTGGGCAACCAAAGTGGAAGACCCATCCCCACTTTTTCTGAAAAGGCAAATAACTCCAACTCTTTTCCAAGCTTCCTATGATCTCGCTTCTTTGCTTCCTCCAGCATGAAGATATATTCCTCCAGCTCTTTTTGTTTTGGAAATGTAATTCCATAAACGCGGGTGAGCATTTTATTCTTTTCGTTGCCACGCCAATATGCACCGGCAACGTTTAGAAGTTTAATGGCTTTAATAAATCCTGTTGATGGAATGTGCGGGCCGCGACAGAGGTCGGTAAAATTACCTTGCTTGTAAAAAGTTATCGCCCCGTCTTGTAAACCTTCAATGAGTTCTAATTTATAGGGATCATTCTTTTGCGTGAAATAGTTGATTGCGTCCTTCTTGCTAACATCACTTCTGACAAAAGTGCTGTTTGCCTTTGCCAGTTCAATCATCTTCTTCTCCACAGCCAGCAACTCTTCATCACCAAAAGGTTTTTCACCTAAGTCAACATCGTAGTAAAAACCATTTTCTATGGGAGGGCCAATACCAAACTTTACTCCGGGATAAAGTGCTTCCAGTGCTTCGGCAAATAAGTGAGCCGATGAATGCCAGAAAGCATACTTGCCGCCTTTATCATTCCATGTAAATATTTTGATGGAGGAGTCTAACGTGATGGGTCGGTCAAGATCCCAATTTTCTCCATTCACCTCAATCGAGAGCGAATTGCGGGCAAGTCCTTCACTTATGCTCTTGGCGATTTCAATACCCTTTACACCCTTAGGAAATTCTTTGACTGAACCGTCAGGCAGGGTAATTTTAACAATACTCATTCGTAGCAATTTTGAGGTGCAAATATGCTGTTTTCTGGGCTTCTTATAAAGTAAGAAGCCACAGATTCACAGATTAAACCCAAATTATGCATTAGAAAAAATAGCCCCGACATTTATGTCGGGGAACAAATTAAAACAAGCCTGCTTGGCTTTAGCCCAATAGAATTTGGGCTAAAGCCAAATATCTTTCCGTTTATTTTCCCCGACCTGAAGGTCGGGGCTATTGCATAATCTGGGTTAAATGAATAAATAAGCGTTTGATTTGCTCGTTGCTGATTCCATAGCAATTGGCTAAACAATAGAAATGCTGCTGGCAAGGCTTTACTCCTTACTTGAGGGCTATTACCCTTCAAACACTACATTAAATTAATCAGTGAATCTGTGACTTCTAATCTACAACTGGAACTGAGCTGTAAAAAGGACACCAAATTTACGGGCTGTCTGAACTCCAATCGTATGGTCCAGGTAGGTTATGCGGTGGATAAAATCAACTCTCAAAAACCGGAATATGTTTTCAACGCCATACCCTAATTCTACATAGGGTTTACCATTCGTAAAATAACCAACTGGCAGTGTTTCCTCACCACTTGAATTGAATTGCGATATCATATCACGATTAGATTGTCTCATTCCGCCCTCAATAGCATTCACCGTGCCGAGTAAGCGCCAATTCAATTTCTTCAATAAGGGTACACGATTGAGTAAAAAACCTTCGAAGTAATGTTGGTATTGTATGGATACAAAGTGGTCACTTACAAACTCACCATAGTTCATCAGGTTATAGGTAACGGTTGAGTAAACAGGAGTTTGGTTTCCCAGGTGAAGTGATAACATCGGGTAAGGCAATGTATTAAAAACATTTTCGCCAGTAAGTGTAAGATAAGAATAACCCAATGGGCCCCACTTCATTCGCTTTTTAAGGGTCAACCTTAGTTTGTCGTAATCAAAATCAGAACCCAAAACACCCTGAACGCCATGGGTATATTTTAAAGTAATCACCGGCCATTTATTAGTACCTAAACTAATGCGTTCGTTGTCATTGATAATAAAATATTCATCGCGTGCATAGCGCGACTCAAGCGATACTTCTGAGGATTGAAAAGTCTCAAGCACTTCAGAGTTAGCATCGCTTGGGTCTTCAGGGTAACCAAAATTATAGGTTGGCTCAAACGTCCAATGGCGAAAAGAAATCTTTTGGGAAAAACCTTTAAACAACTCACGTTGAAAGGCAACCCTGTATTCATTGGAATAATTGCCCCTTCTGTAAAAGCCCCATCTACTAGCTGCCAGGAACAACGGGTTATCAGCCAATGACTCATCGTCTATTCCGACTCGGGCGATGTCACTCCTTACCCGAAAGGACAAGGTTGTCCATTTATCTTTGGAAAGAATGCGCTGGGCTGAAGCCATATATTTAATGCGTGTGTCATTGAAGCCATAGCCCGCATTCCAGGCATAAATCCACTTCTTACTAAATTGCATATTAGTCTTAAATCCGAACGACAAGCGCAAACCTTCAATATTGTTCCAGGCCATAAAACCCAGATACGGACCAATTTCAACTTTACCATAATTCACATATCCATCCACAGCCGCTTTCACAATGTCGGTATATGTTTTTACAACAGGTATATCGCGCAGCGTATCAATCATTTTATAAACATTCTTCTCCGCTTCACTCAAAGGTTCATGACGCAGCGTATCCCAATACTTTTCTTCTTCAAAAAGTCGGGCATCTTCTGCCACTTGAATAGGTCTTTCATAAAATGACACATCGTAGGGCTTGTTAACAACAAAGTTTTTATTGCTTGTATAAAACTTGGCCAGTAAACCCGTAGAATTTTGACTTACTTCTCCTACGTCAATCAGTACTCGGTTTTTGATCGGTATCCATGGGCCTAGTTCTGAGATGGCCAACTCCTGTTGAATCCTTATCTTATCAATGAAGTTTAAGTTTGCTTCTTTGCCAACACTTGCGTCAATTTGCTTTAGTGCATAATCCTTCTTTGTAATCCAGATCGTTCCACGAAAAGCCAACTCTTGCTCACTCCTGGGGAAAAAATCAAGGCGATAGCAATAATCCTTACCAATGAAAAGGCTATCCGTTAAATCATATTCATAATAAAGTCTCCAACCATCCGCTATAGGAGAAACAAATTCTTTAGTCGCGATATTTAACCAATTCTGATAAAAATTATATTCTTGAAAAGAAGATCCAATGAATTGGGTGATCATGGTGCCATCCTCCATCCCTACTCCATTGATTTTAGATTTTTGAATCAACTCGGTCTTCAGCGAAGGATTATCTCGATAGTAAAGCTTTGATACACTTTCGGTAATAAAAACCGGAAGAATGGGTTGTCCATCTTCACCTGCCAATCGTTCCACGCTATCTAATACCTGCGTAATCTTCTGAATTACTTTCCTTTTGCGAAATTCTTCAGTGAGATGGTCGGCATCAATTTCTATTTTAGTGTAGGTGTCGTACTCATAAGCCGTAAGCTTTCGCTTATCATTTTGGTTTTTGTTGCGCATTACTTTGCGGAGGATCTCAAAGGCTGGGTTCTCTCCTGCGTTAATGACTATTTCCTGAAGATTAATTACGTCTTCCTGTAACTGGATATTAACTACCTGCTTAATTCCTCGCTTGATGCTCTTTGCTCGTGGCTTATAACCTATATAGGTGACTAGTATGGAATCCACTTTTCCAAGTGTCTTCATCTTGAAGCGTCCATCAAAATCGGTAGTGGCTCCATAAGTGGTGCCTTTGAAAATTACATTAGCGAAAGGAATGGGATCTCCGGTATTGGAATCCGTCACTTTGCCCTCTACAATAGTTTCCTGTGCCTGCGAAAGGCGTGTGAACAAACCAAGAAGAAGTATAGAAAGGCCAACTACCCGAAACCCAAAAAAACGTGCCACAGAAATTATTAAAAAGTAAAATTAAGCATTTATACGTTTTCTTATTGAATGGGAATTAAACCTGATGAAATTATTTTCTTCAACTAAAATTAAATATCCAGCGGCTCTTTATCCCCCAAGTGGTGCGGGGCAGTTTTTAAAATATATAGGTCAAGAATGGCTTTTGTACGTGCAAAATATTCTCTGAAATAAACATTGAAACTATCCTCATGCGCAGGCTCAGAAGCAACAACTGCCACAGCATCCATATTATAATAGTTGCTAATAAATATGGCTCGATAGCAGTGAAAAGGTTGCGTGATGATGGTAATTTTATCTTGTCCGAATATCTCTTTGCTGCGAACAATAGAATCAAGAGTTCGTAACCCTGCATAATCCAATGTTATGGCAGATGCTGGCACACCTAACTTGACAAGTGCCTTTTTCATTTCAATTGGTTCGTTGTAATATTTAGTGCGATTATCTCCGCTTAGTATAAAGTGACTCACCTTCTTTTCGTGATAAAGAGCAGCCGCTGTTTTTATTCGGTTTTCAAAAAATGGATTTGGTGAGCCGTCCGTAAGTTTATTACTGGTGCCAAGTACCAATCCCACCTCGTTGGTTGGCAATTGATGATAATCAGAAAACACCCTGCCTTCTGTGCTTTTAATCACCCATATATTTCCAGTCAATATTACGATTGAAAAAAAAATAATCATCACAAATGTGCGCCACACAACCTTTCTCCAAAATCCCATACACAAAAAATAAATTAAAGCGATGTAAAATTACTCAATTGAACGAAGAAACTCTTTTTCAATCACATCTGATCTTCTCACAATCTTTCTATACCATTGCAATCGAATGAATTCTTTCTCTGAAGAGGTCAATTGCCAGGCCGCATTTGATTGACGAAGTTTTGGGATGAGCGTATTCAAACAGATGGCAGCACTGACAGAAATATTTAAGCTCTCTGTAAAGCCATACATCGGGATTTTAACTTTTACATCAGCATGTTCTAGAGCATACTTTGAAGCTCCATCCAGTTCATTTCCCATCACGATGGCAAGAGGTTGGTCGGTCACTGAAATTTCATCAATGGAACTCCCGTTCGCATCCGGCTCTGTTACCAAAATCCGATAGCCCTTTTCTTTTAAATTTTTAAAACACTCTTCAATGTTATTGGAACCTTTTGACTTATATCGGATTAAATCAATCCACTTGTTAGCTCCTTTAATTACTTTCTTATTTACCGAGTAGGCACTTTTACTTTCCACTACGTGCACATCCTGTAGGCCCATACATTCGCATGTGCGAACTACAGCACTTGCATTCTGTGATTGAAAAATATCTTCTAATACTACGGTAATATAACGAGTGCGCTGTTCTAACACTTTTTCAAGAAATGTCTTTTTATGTTCAGTGATGAACTGAGCAAAGTGGTTAATTATTAATTGGTTCTTTTCTCCTGCAGTCATGGTTGAGTTCTACTCCTAAAAATTCAAAGTAACTAAAAGATCAGAGAATATCACTTCGCGTAATATAGCGGTCACATTACAGTAAAACCCTAATTGACTGAAATTCCTATTTTTACATCAATTTTTTAGAAATGATGCAATTACATTGTAAGATGAAGTAATGCAATATCTTTTCCCCAACGATTTCATCTTTGGTACCAGTACAGCAGCAGCACAAATTGAAACCGCATTTGACCACGACTGGAAAGGCGTAAAAGCTAATGATGGACATGTTTTTGAACGCACTACCGATCATGAACTGCGCTTCAAAGAAGATGCTGAAATCATTGCATCGCTTGCGCC
>JAYVBN010000087.1:0-3709 GCA_043750455.1 Bacteroidia bacterium
AATAAACATTCCGGATTGTGCGCCCTCAAAAAAACCTGATCTTCGAATATCTTCAAATAGCCGATGCACATTTAATGGACTTTTTCCTTTGATCCGTTCTCCAAACATTTTGACAAGGTGATAGGTACCTGGTGTTGCATCTACTCCTTCACCGCATCCCCAGATATTTTGATTTGTGTAGATTTTTACAAACAGACTGTGACCACCACGAATGTATCCACACTTAATATCCGTAATCTTAAGATCAGAAGGTGCTGAAAGTTTAGGATTGTTGTCAATTGCCGTTTCAAAACCTTTTCCAAAATTTGATAATGGGGCAGCTAGTGCGCCTACGGCAAGTGCACTTTTCGTTAAGAATGATCGTCTGGAATTTGTCATGATTAGTTATTTAAATGTTTGGGTTAAGGCGACAACTAGAAACTGGGACCGGTTACCTGCAACTGGTAACTGGCAACCTATTTTACCACGTTCTTGTTTTAAGAAGTTCTTGAATTTGATCTTTAGGAACTGGCAGTTCGTTGATATGATCATTCAGCCATTGTGAAAAATCTTTTTCAATATCATCAGACCAGCGGTTATCAATCTGGGCAGCGGAATATTTTTTCTCACGAATTCGCAAGTGCCCAAACATATCACGTAACCGAACAATTTCAGATGTCTTCACTACTTTCTCTGCCAGATGAGGTGGTATGAAAACTACGGCACCATCTCTCGCCAGCACTACATCGCCAGGCATAACAGTAGCATGACCAATGCGGGTGGGTTGATTGATGCCAATTAAAGTAGTGTTAAGCTCTCCGTCAGGGTTGTTCAAATGATGAGATGGATGATAAGATCTGTAAAGCGAAGTGAATGTTTTCATTTCCTTTAATCCATTGATATCGCGAATGGCACCGTCATAAATAATTCCATTACCAGAATTAGTAAGTATGGCCATACCCACATTGTCACCAATAGTGGGACCATCTTCATGTGCTCCAAATTGATCTACCACATAAACATCTCGTTTAACAAGCAACGCTACTGTCCATGCGTTTTGTGATTTTATTCTTCCATCTCTGGTGTGTCCTCTATCATCGATAGCACGATGAATGTCAGGACGCCCAGGCATAAAGATAGCAGTGACTGCACGACCTACTAAAACGCTATCAGGATTGATGGACTCCCAACCATCTTCATATTGATGTTTGAAATTTTCGTTTCTTAAAACTGCCCATGCTTCTTCCAACGTTACCAGTTTCATCCGATTTAAAATAGCATCTGGGACTTTAGGTCGCCCATCGGCAAAACGTTCACCTTTCCAAAGGGGTGTTAGAAATAGTAATTCCTCTTTCGAGATCTGTTGCGCGTTAAGTGTTGCGCAAAAGCAAAGGATTGTAAGTGTGGTTGCTAACTTTACTTTTATCATATTCTCTATCAATTAAAAATATTCAATTTTGAATCTTAAATAATTTCACTCACCAAGATTATTCCTTAGGCGGCCTCCGATGCCAATAAGAAGCCAATATTGATCCGGTGATATTCATGAGCGGACCGAAGACAGCAGAAGCTAATCCCACGGTTGCAATCTTACCCATCTCTTTTGCAATGCCAGATGCCAGGCCGCCATTTTGCATACCTACTTCAATGGCAACGGTCCGGCAATCTTTTTCGCTCAATTTTAATAATCGTGCACTCCAATAACCTAATAGGTAACCGAATGTATTGTGAATCAAAACCAAGCCGATTAGAATAAACCCAATGGCAAGCAAGCTTTCTCTGCCGGCAGCAGTAACAAAGGTGATGACACCGGCAATTCCCAGCATAGAAAAATAGGGCATAGCGGCATCAAGCCACTTTAATTTTCCATGAAACAGTTTGTTAAACACCAAGCCTGCCCCGATTGGAATGATGATCATTTTAGATATGTCCCACATCATTTTGTAGAGATCAATTTCAATGAATGTTCCTGCCAAGAACTTCATTAGCAAAGGAGTAACGAAAGGAGCCAATAAGGTAGTGATTGATGTAATGGTAATGGACAAGGCCAGATTGGCTTTGGCTAGGTAGTTCATAACATTTGAAGCCAAGCCGCTAGGAGAGCATCCAATAAGAATAATTCCCGCAGCAATTTCTGGTGAGAATCCGCTTAGGTTGGCTAATGTAAAACCCAAAAATGGCATGATGATAAATTGCGCACCCACCCCAATGACTACGGCCTTGGGTTCCTTGGCCACCGAAACAAAATCTTTGGCACTCATGGAAGTGCCCATACCAAACATAATCACTTGTATTAATGGTGTGATGAGTGTGATCAGTTTGAAGCCATTGATCTCCGTGAAGTTGGCAGGATAGTACAAAGCCATTGTCACCACTCCAAAAATCATTGTAGAATAACTATATCCTTTGAGGTTTTCATAACCCTGGAAAGCAGTACCGAGCGAAATCCAAAATAGAATGAGGGTAGGGCCGGCCTTTTCTATGCCGAACATAAAGATAATAACCAGAGACACCACAAATAAGATGGCTGCTGCAAAGGCAGCTATTTTATAGATGAGTTTCAAAATTTATACAGATAAAAGGTAAAATTAAAAATTTAAGATTCGTGATTCAAGGGTAGCTTATGCTACTCTTGAATCATGAATTTGGAATCTTCTTTAACTATAGATTCGATCATGCGAACGTTTTTCATCCCACTCTTTGGTAGGGGCAAAGTAACTACCGTCTTTTACATGTAGATGCTTTTTGATTTCTTCTTCCACTAGTTCAATTCCTAAACCTGGAGAGAGAGGCACTGGTGCGAAACCCTTATCAATTATTTTTTTTCCATCAGTCATTTTTACTAGACCTTCCCACCATGGCAGATCAACGGAATGGTGTTCGAGCGCCAGGAAGTTTTGAGTAGCAGCAGCACAATGTACATTGGCCATAAAGGATACCGGAGTACCAGCTTGATGCATGGCCATTGCAATTCCTTTTTCTTCTGCGTAGTCTCCAATTCGCTTTGTTTCCAAGAGTCCGCCTGAGGAAGCCAAGTCTGGGTGAATGATATCTACAGCATGATTATCAATTAATGGTTTGAAATATTCAAGCAGGTAAATATCTTCTCCAGTCAATGTAGGTGTTTCAAGCGCATCAGAAATAGTTTTGTGTTGCTCCGTGTACTGCCATGGCACCATATCCTCAAACCATGCCAACCTGTACTTTTCAAGAGCTTTGCCCAGGCGAATGCAATTGTTCATATCGATGTGTCCATAGTGATCAGTTGACATTGGAATTTCATAGCCAACCAAGCTTCTCACATTCTCTACAATTTTAGCAAGTTCTTCTAAACCCTTTTGCGTGATTTGAATTCCTGTGAACGGATGTCTTGTATTAGAATAAGACATGTATCCACCTTGCCACTGGCTTGAGCCCTGTTTAAGAATTTCAGGATTTACTAATGCACCGGGAATATCTTTTATTTCATTGATCGATACATCCATCTTAAGCCAGGTATAGCCTTGAGTTTCGGTGCGAAACTTGATCAGCTTTAATTGTTCTTCAGGGCTTTTTGATTCTGGGGTATCAGCATAAATTCTTATGGAGTCTCTATACCTTCCACCAAGCAACTGCCAGGCTGGAACATTGTAAGCCTTACCACAGATATCCCACAGCGCCATTTCAACGGCACATACTCCACCTGCCTGACGAGCCTGACCTCCAAATTGCTTGATGATCTTAAATATCT
>JAYVBN010000088.1:0-3171 GCA_043750455.1 Bacteroidia bacterium
TAACAACTTTGCTGAAGCTGGTCCATTATTGCTTTGATAGCGTAAGTGATGAGGATTGCGCGGCTCATATTGCATGATGCGCACATGTTTGCGACCCAGGCAATAACAGCGGAAGTAATCATCAAAAATAATTTCTTCCTGTAACATCATCACCAGTTGTGCTGTTTCACTGTACGCTTTGAAAAAATCGTCCTGATTGTTTAATTTATAAACACTCTTCCAGCCACCACCCGCATGAGGTTTCATATAGGCAGGCCACCCGATGTGAGCAAATATTTTTTCCCAGCTCAATGGAAATTTTAAATTGCTAAAAGAGGAGTCGCTCGTATCTGTCGGTCGCTCATGAGAAGGAAGTATGACAGTTTTAGGAACGGGCACCCCAAGCTTAACAGCCAACGCATTGTTGAAAAATTTTTCATCGGCACTCCACCAAAATGGGTTGTTGAGTACAGCTGTGCCCGATATAGCCGCATTTTTTAAGTACGCCCGATAGAATGGAACATCTTGCGAGATACGATCGATAATAACCGCGTACTCAGTTGGCTCAGCTTGCGAAACCATGTCAATCATTACAGGTTCGGCTTTAATATCTTTTAGTCCCAACTTGTTGATGTGCTCAACAAATGCCTCGGGGAATGAGCGTTCCATGCCATGAAGTATTCCAATCTTTTTCATGCGTCAGAATTTAGAGGTTCAATTAATCGATTTAGACAGTATTTCATTGATAATTATTTCCTGCAACTTCTTAGGTTCGGAGAGGTTCAGGTTGTGTCCCGAATCCGTAAACCAAAATAACTGTTTTTTATCTGCCTTTAGCATTTTGTAGTAATCTTCTGTGAGTTTAAAATGCGTTTGGCAGTCTTTTTTTCCAACAAAGAAGTAGACAGGGCAGCGGATTTGTGGGGCAAAAGTGAAAAAGTTAACCTGCGATGCCTCGTTGAACAAGGTTAACCACTTTTTACCCCATGATGCGACAAAGGTTTTCGATGGCGGCTTCGTCTTCATAAACGTTGCCAGCCAACTGCGGTGATAATACAATTGATCGGCATTCTGAAATGGGATATTGATCATGGCTAATTCCTTCAGCGCAGGCAGATTGTTATCCTCTTTTGCTTTGGTGATCATCCATTCTAACGAAAGTCGTTCACTCTCCACCTGGTGCACCATGGGGCTGATGGCGAGGTAGGCCTTCAATAGTTCAGGATGATTTGCTGCAACAGTTAACCCTAAGAAGCCACCCCACGAATGACCCATCAAGTAGATTTTGTCTTGAGAAAATCGAGTTTGTAAATAAGTGATCATTTTAACGGCATCTTCTTCCATTAGCGAAACTGATAGAGGTTTGCTCGAAGTATTTAATTCGGCAGTCTTACCACTTTCGCGCTGATCCCATTGCACCACGACAAAATATTTTTGTAGTTCGTTTGTAAATTTTTCGGCATAACTCATAGCCGAATTGCCAGGACCGCCATGCAGAAAAAGCAAAACAGGATTACTGCTATTTGTTCCCTTGATACTGATCCATTGCCGGATTCCACCAATGGAAACAGCCTCACCCGAATTGATGGGATGATTTGATTGCGCAGCCGATGACAGAACCACACTGAGCAAAAAAAATATCAGACGAACCATTTTGGTAATCAGTTTTTTAGTAACCGATGATCAGTTGGTTTGATCATCGAATTTTAAATAAGGTGTAAATCACCGTGACCCATGATTGCCGATCACGGGTTACAACTCTTGTTAGTTCAACCTTCTTTGAATCAATTGGTCGGCAAGTTCACAAAACTTCGCAGGATGTAAAGTCCGCCACTGATCAATCTGTAAGGTGCCACCCATATTCACATACTGATCGATACGGTACTTACGAAGTTCTTGTTGAATGAACTCCGGAAAGCAAACTGCTGCTATCCAGCCAGCGCCATCCTCTACCTCTTCAAACCACTCTTCATAATACAATTCATCGGAGCCATGGAAGTTGAAAATATTCTCGCCTATCAAAATGAACTTACGAATACCTTCGTGCATAAGCATTTCTAAAAAGTCGCGCTTCAACATCATAATATCGTTGTTGATAGTATCATTCCATTCGCCAATGAATTCCAAAACTACGTACCCTTCGGTGTAATCCGCATACAGTGTTTTGACGTAAAGTGTTTCGGAGCCAAAGGAATCCCAGGCTGGATCGATGTAGTATCCGTAAATGGTTTCGGTATAAAGATCGTAGTTGTATTCCTTGCCGTAGAACGGAGATTGAGCGTCTTCAGAAGAATCGTAATACTTAAGCCAATTGGCGTAAGGCTCTATCTGATGCATGACTACTTTTGACTATCAACAGCTTTTCGAACACTGCCGAACTGCTTGAGAAGCTTGTCTGCCTCTTCTTCTGTCACGTGCAATTCATCCATGATCATTTTAACACCACGGCCAACCAGTTTAATGTTAGTCAATTGCATATCCACCATTTTATTTCCCTTCACTCTTCCCAACTTAATCATAGCAGTTGTTGAGATCATATTCAAAACTAGTTTTTGGGCGGTGCCCGATTTCATGCGAGTGCTTCCGGTGACAAACTCAGGCCCCACAATCACTTCAATTGGATGGTCTACATTTTTTGCCAGCTCGCTTCCTTCATTACTGGTGATGCAACCCGTTACAATACCTTGAGCTCGTGCTTGCTTAACTCCACCAATCACATAGGGAGTTCGTCCAGATGCAGCAATACCTATCAGCACATCATTTTGATTAATCATGTGTTCTTCTAAATCTTTCCACGCTTGCGCGGGGTCATCTTCTGCATTTTCTACTGCTTTGCGAATGGCCTTGTCACCACCGGCAATCAGGCCAATTACTTTTCCCTGAGGCATTCCGTATGTAGGTGGAATTTCAGAAGCATCCAATACCCCAAGACGGCCGCTAGTTCCTGCACCGATATAAAACAGTCGACCGCCTTTTTCCATCCGTTCAACAATGGCTGCAACAAGCGATTCTATTTTGGGGATTACTTTTTCAACTGCAAGTGGGACCGATTTATCCTCACGATTAATGTTCAATAATAAATCGTGAATGGTCATCTGTTCAAGATGATCGTAGTGGGAAGATGATTCTGTAGTGCTCAATACTCGTTGATGGTTGATCGTTGTTGCTTGTTCGAAAAAAAACTTTGGGTCT
>JAYVBN010000089.1:0-3211 GCA_043750455.1 Bacteroidia bacterium
AACGCCAGTAGATGAAACCACACTCTCCACAAAGTCCTGGCCACTTACTGGGTAAACTGAAATTCGTCCGACATGATATGGGTTCTTGCTATGCTTGGAGAAAATATGCCATCGGATCTTCGGGAATTTTAAAAGAAGCTCAACTAGTTTTTTATCATCGTATGCCGGAAGGTAAATAGTATAATGACCGAGGTCTTTAACTTTTACGTCTGTGATTGCCTTACGAATCACTGGAGTGAAAATATTTTTGTCGTATTCCTTAAAGTGAAAGCCTACATATTTTTTTGTTGGTGCGTATCTTTTTAAGATCCACTCCCCAAAAGGATCAGGAAATTTTGGCCGGGGGGATTTTTTAGACCAAAAGGCAGATTGGTGACTTAGGGAAATGCATGGCACCTCTTTTTTTCTTGCTGCCCAGGCTGAGATAGGCTCAAAGTCATTCACAATTAGATCATATTTCTCAACCGGAAATGAATTGATCTCCTTCACCACGTCTTTTGAACTATTCTGCTTGAATGTTTTGAAGAAGTTGATACCTCCATCTTTTCCAAAATAAAAGCTTAACCCTTTAGACTTATACTTTACGGGATAAGGCAGTTGGATATCGGCCTGAGCTCCGCTAACGAATAAATCAAGGTTGCCGTATTTTTTTAACTCAGGTATGATGTCAACCGCCCGGCTTAAGTGCCCATTACCAGTCCCTTGAATCGCATACAGGATCTTCATTTTTTTGCAGCCAGAAATTCGTTGACAAGATCTTTAAATATCTCATCATTATCCAGATTACCTCGATAGCGTTTTGAAATTTTTAGCGATTGCGCATGAAGGTCATCGGAATAGTGATAAATCCGCCATTGCTTTTTGTCATACTCAAGAGCAGTTAGGTTTTCCACCCAATCACCAGAGTTCAGGTACATTACCTCCCCTTTCTCGGTAACAATCTTCTTCATTTCCGGGTGATGTATATGACCACAAACTACATAATCATAACCATTTGATATAGCGATATCGGCTGCCGTCTTCTCAAAATCATTTATAAACTTTATCGCTTGCTTCACGCTGTCCTTCACCCTCTTTGATAAGGATATTTTACCTCGTCCCAGAAGTTTCAAAACAAAATTAGCTAGTGCATTAATGATAATTAATAAATCATAGCCAACCGCACCTAATTTAGCCAACCACTTTGAAAATTTCATGGTTACATCAAATACATCACCGTGGAATATCCATACTTTCTTCCCGTCAAGACTCAATAGTTTTTTGTTCGTGATTTGAAATGGCCCTAACCTAAAGTCAGCAAACTTGCGTAGCATCTCATCATGATTTCCCGTCAGGTAGGTGATCTTGGTACCCTTCGCCATCAAGCCTGTTATGTGCTTCACAATTTGCATGTGAGACTTGGGCCAATAGCGTTTACTGAATTGCCACATATCTATGATGTCGCCATTGAGGATAAGACGTTTAGGTTTAATAGTCTTGAGATAGCGGAGAAGCTCTTCGGAATGACAACCATATGTGCCAAGATGAACATCTGAAATGATAACAATTTCTACTTCTCTTTTTCGTTTCGCCATCAGGGCGGCTTTATTCAAGTCAAAGATAAGCGTCTGATGTTATGGTAGGATCACATAAAAGTTATCACAGTGTTACCGCGTTGGATAGAGCGAAGCTGGTGATCAAGGCTCAGCTCTAAATCGACACCTTAAATACTTTATCTTCTCACCTTTATTAACAAACATTTCTTCGTACTTGGTTTTGATGTCAAAGCACTCGCCTCTTAAGTCAGACTCATAGAGATCGTTGGTAAATTTCAAGTCTATAATATCCGATCTATTTTGAATTTCTTCGAGTGTATATTCAAACAATCCCGTGTTATCTGTTTTGAACCGAAAATATCCTTCTGGCTTTAGAAGGTTTTTATACATGATCAGGAATCGTGAATTAGTAAGTCTACGCCTGACATCAATTTTGCGAGGTCGTGGGTCTGGAAACGTTAGCCAGATTTCATCGGCTTCTCCAGGTTCAAAGAAATTTTCAATCAAAAGAATTTGTGTTCGCAGGAAAGCAACGTTGGTCAAATTTTGCTCTACCGCAAGCGTGCTTCCCTTCCAAAGTCGATCTCCCTTTATATCAACACCTATGTAGTTGCAATCAGGAAATCGATTAGCAAGTCCAATGGTATACTCACCTCTGCCACACGCCAACTCTAATGAGATAGGGTTGTTGTTCTTAAAATAGATCTCATTCCATTTACCTTTCACCTGAAAGTACAACTCCTTCCCCGGTTGAAGCACGTTATCCCGATCGGCAATTATACTAAACCGCTCTAGTTTCCTTTTCATAATTCCTTTACCTCGCCCACCACAAACGTACTACCTCCAATAAAAATAAAGTCCTCTTTGCCAGCTTTTGATTTCGCGGCATCGACAGCATTGTTTACATCCTTCACAACTTCCCCATGAAGTCCAAAATCACGAGCCTTATCACAAAGAATTTGAGCGTCAAGTGCCCGAGGGATAGTAGCCTGACAAAAAAAATAATAAGCTTCTGTTGGAAGCAGGGCAAGTGCATTACTTATATCCTTATCTTTTACCATTCCTAAAACGATATACAAATTTTTGAATTTCTGTAAACGAATTTGCTTAACCACCTCCTTAAGCCCGTCAACATTGTGACCTGTATCACAAATTATCAGTGGTCTTTCTCCTAGCCTTTGCCAACGCCCTTTTAAGCCAGTCAGCGAGATTGCATTTTCAATGCCATCTTTAATGTTTTGATTTGAAATTTTATATCCTTGCTCCTGAAGTGCTTTTATTGACGCTAGCACACCGGGAATATTTTTCTTCTGATAATGACCCCTCAAGTCGGGTTGAAGATTCGATAGAACGAGTTCCCCTTGATCATAGACGTTGAACACAAAAGTGGAATTGTCCCCATCTGCTTTCTCCTTAATCTGAAACTGATCCTCAGCAAATGCAAGAGGTGCTTTAACTTCTGAGGCTTTCGCTATAAAAACAGGCTCTACCTCCGCTTGTCGCTCGCTTATAATGACTGGAGTACTTGATTTTATAATGCCTGCTTTCTCTCTTGCTATTTCAGGCAGTGTATTTCCGAGCAAATCCATGTGATCGTAACCAATGTTTGTGATTAGAGAAACAACCGGTGAGATCACATTAGTTGAATCTAATCTTCCTCCAAGGCCGGTTTCAAT
>JAYVBN010000090.1:0-3904 GCA_043750455.1 Bacteroidia bacterium
CATTTGTTCTTTGCCACGGGTCACTCTATATATACCGTACTTGCGAGGAGGGCAACCTTGACTACTCTTTCTGTTTACTCTTACTACTCTGTCAAATATTGGTGCGGGGGTGCAGCACTCTTGGCAAAGCTTGTGTTTTGCGGGTAGGCATGTGCGGGCTTTGGCAAGTGTGCTGCTTGGGTCGGCCTCACTTTGGGGTTAAACGAATGTCACGGTACTCGTTTTGCATCTCTCCCTGTCTCATTCTCTTTAATGGGTGGGAGATTGCGCGCCCATAAATTATGGTGATAGGTTTGATCGCCTGATGATGCTCTTTTATGAAAAAGGATGTCTTAGTAACCAGTGGATGTGATTTTTTGAATACCAAGTTTATTATGGCTTGAATTTTCAATTAAGGAATAATATTTTCCTTGAAAACTGGAATGTATTGCTCTTTATGGTCAAGATATAAATACCTGATAGGATTTGCTTCGGTAGGTTAAAAGTTGTGTCAAAATAGCTTTCTAATGTGTTTTGATAAACAATTTTTCCCGTCAGATCGGATAGCGTAAATGTAGCTTTACCGATAACAGCATCAAACTCTACCGATAATTGAGAGTTTGAATAGATAGGATTTGGGTATATCTTAACTGATTCTGGTGTTTCACGAATTTCATCTTCAATTTTTCCTTCAAAGTATTGCAATGAGTGATTAAATGCCTCGCCTCCAAGCTTTTCCCCGATCTTACGTCCAGGAATGTCATCGGCAGGTGGATGAATTCCACCCCAAATTCTTGAAAGACTACATTGGTCAGACGCATCCTTATATTTTGCCCATTGTAAAACTATATCTTCACTCGGTCCTTCCTCAAAAATTAGAAATTCATTTCTCCGAGCATGAAACTCACTCATTCCCCCTGGAAAATATTCGTTCCCAGTAAGCAGTGTCATCACTTCCGCAGCTGTTCTCGAGAAAGTTGAATGGCCCGAAATATATCCTGCAAATGGAGGGGTAACAAAGGAAGGTCTTTGATAAGGCCACCAGTTCTCTGCGAGAATCCAATCAACTCCTGCCTTATCCGTTTTAAAATCGGGAATACTTGTTGGTCCACGCCAAGCGCGCACCTTAATTTTATTTCTATGCTCACCAAAAGCTCCATCAAGTTTATCACCCGCTTTTACCTGTTCAATATAGCCTGGATATAATGTTATCCCTGCTGGATGAAAATTTGGGAGAGATTGATCGGTAGACTGGCCACGACCTGCCATTGCTCGAAGTGCAGAAATAGGTCTTACATAGTCATAATATCCTTTAATGCCCCAGGCTGTTATTGCTGCATCATGCATTGCTCCACCAAGCACAAGATAGGCTTTAGCATCCCATTCAAGATCATCTAATATTTCACCCTTTCCTTCAAATCTCTTTTCAAATAATGGATTGTCATTTGTGTAATTCAGGATTTCAAACCAATGACCGGGTGGTGTTAAAGACTTAGGGCCATCTGCCCAGAATTCAGCAAGCACCCGGGCATAATCACCTCGTTTTACTATTTGAGGAGAATAGGGTAACCCAGTATAGGGGTTTATAGAATAACCTGTTCCGTTATCACCACCTTGAAAAAGGTTATAGAATTGTTTATATTCTTCAAATGTAGAAGGTATTTGCAATACGTTACCTTGGGACGAAGGAGAAATGTCTATCAAGACATTATCAGATTCATCAAGATGTGAAGACCATATTGATACCAAGGCAAAATTCCATAAATATTCGGTTGACCTGCCTTCACCTTTTTGAACATCAATGTAAGGAGGCGCTCCAGGGTCGTGGTACACCCAATATTCATGACTATCCCTTGTATACTTTGTCAGGTCGTCTTCTTTTAAAGAGAATGGAACTACAGCCCCCCACTCAGGATTCAAAAATTTAGCAGCACCGTCTGATACGACTTGCCCGCCCTGATCAATGAAAATGTTTAATGCAATTGGTTGCCATCGGTTGGGATCTGTGAGAGTGGCATCTCCGCGAAGAAAGGGATTAAACGGTAGATTGACTGGCTTGTAAAACTTATTTGTATACTTTTCTAATTCATTCGAACCATCCCTTAGTCCAAAATCTATTATTTTTTTACCAATATAATTACCTAAAGCAGCCGGTGAACCGGTGGTATAATCTATTGAAGAGAATGATGTATCATATTCTGACTCTGCCATTAAATCACTGATTTTCTTAAGGGACTTTGCAAACCCTGGCGAATCGTTAAACCTATGTGACAGTAACCTAAAAGCAGCATAACTCATGGCTTCTTCTTGTGCAGCCTTTTTATCGACAGGTGTTGCAATGCCAACAAAAGGACAGTAATAATCACGATGGGTATGATTTAAGAAGTAAGTGGAAGCTGTCTCATCGTAAACAGCCCAAGCATCATATAGTGCTATTGATGCATGGAATAAATTGCGCGCGTGTACTGGAGGTCTTGCAAAGTCATTTTGTATAGAACTTAATAAGGCTTCGTTCCATTTGCGCGCTATTGAATGTTCCTGAGCTTGAGCATGCAATAAAAACAGGTTAGTTATAAGGATGGCTAAAACTCTCATTACATGCAAGTACTTCAAGTGATGGAACATGATTAAAGACTGTCTTGCATAACAGAATTTGAAATAGGTTTTTCTTTATGCCTTTTTCTTTTTAAAAACAGGAATTTGATACGCTCCTTTAATGACTATCATATTAGCCGATTGGTATAGCTTATAAATGATTTGATTTTGAGGGATGTGAATAAATTTGGCTTCTAGATAAAACCGCTTATAAATATTTATTCCGATCATAGCATGTATCCCATTTAATGAAAGGTCTACTCTTGTACCCTTAATCACCGTCTGTGTTTGCTTGTCATAAAGCAGCCAATTAAAATCATAAGATTGGCCATGGCTTATCATGCTATACCCTGTTCCAAAATACATCGGTACTGGCTTTTTGACCGTATGAGGTAAAAGCTGAGAGGTGAAATTGAATTTATGATAAACTGAAAAATGATGATCAGCGAATACCCCGAAAATATAAGGTCCTTTGGGATTTACATCTACGATATCATACCGAATAATAGGTTCGTATATTATTCCTAAGCGCCAACGTGGATCGTATGCTTTGAAAGCAATAGGAATTCCAAATCCCTCTTCATTACCCAGCCCTGCCAAAAAAAAACTCCCTTCATATCTTGGAGTCTTTGGTTCCTGAAGAAAATTTGGAAACGCAAAAAATTGGATAGAACATCCAATAGAGAAACTCAATTCAAGATTCCGTTTATTAATTTCATCTTGAGAAAACACTGAAGAGGGAATGAATAACAGAAAAAAAACCAATACCGTGCTAGAATAAGTTCTCCTCATTATAATGTAACTTTTACCATACATTTTGCTTAAAATTAAAACGCGAAAATTGTTGCTTACTCTACTGGTTTGATAACAATAGATTAAACAACAATTTATGAAACAGTTTACCTTAAAGTTTTTCTCTTTTCAAAACAGGTATTTGATACGCTACTTTAATAATAACCATATTGGTTGATTGATACATTTTATAAATAATTTGATTTTGAGGTACGTGAATAAATTTTGTCTCCAAAGAGAATCTCTTATAAACTTGTATTCCAAAAAGTGCATGTATTCCATTAAATGAAAGGTCTACTTTTGAACCGTTCGTAACAGTCTGTGTTTGTTTGTCATAAAGCTTCCAGCTATAATCATAAGACTGGCCAGGGCTTATCATACTATAACCTACGCCAACATACATAGGTATAGGCTTTTTGAGTTTGTGGAATAAAAGTTGAGTAGGACTGAATTTATGATAAGCTGAAAAATGATGATCAACGAATAAACCGTAAACATTTTTGCTTGGAGGGCCACTTACTAAAAAAAAACCTGCGGG
>JAYVBN010000091.1:0-3703 GCA_043750455.1 Bacteroidia bacterium
ACAAAGTGCCTTAATTTCTACACCCTCGATTTTACTCATTCTCTCAACCGCTCCGGGGCCACGATTGCCTAATCCGATAAATCCTATTCTAACGGTTTCCAATTTTGGTGCGGCAAACCCACTCATATTAAAATGGTCACCACTCTGGTCGTTCAATGGAATTATAGTTTCGGCTTTATCCAAAATGGTGGCATTACCTTTCAGGAGATCAGCACTCGCCAGACTTATTCCAGCAAGGCCCGAAAGTTTTAAGAAATTTCTTCTATTACTTTTCATTTTAGTAAGGTTAGGGATGATAGAAAATTTGTCAATTTGTTAATCGAATTATTTTTTTAGCCATTTATCAAACCAGTCAAACGCCTCTGACTGCATTCTTGCATCAAACTTGTGTGGGCCCGGATAGTAGGAACATTTATAATGATCTTCAGCGTTTGCTTTTTTGTAAACTTCGCTTAGAATTTTATCAGCGGTTTTCATTTCTGGTAGGGTATAAAGCTGGTCATCGATATCATTCAAAACAAGTGTAGGCAAAGGAACGCGCAAGCCTAGTATCTCCGGAAAGTCAAGTTCATTAGGAAGTAGCGGCACATAGGTCATCCAGGTATGCGTAAATGATTTGTTCAATAAGAAATCCTTCCAGGTGGTCATAAACCCAACAGGTACAGCGCACTTGATTCTTGGATCGAGGCCGGCCATGAAAACTGTCCTCATTCCACCGCCTGATAATCCACCACAGCCAACGTTGGTAGCGTCAACATCCTTTCTGGAACATAAAATATCCAATGCTTTTTTGTCCTCCGCATAAAATACCGCGGGCCATGTAGTTCCTGCGCAGAATAACGATCTTGCCATAACGTGTTCATGGTCGCTAGCCCAATCGTTGTAAGCGTTAATGTTTTCTTGATTTTCTGGATTGGAGTCCGTCAACCCCTTGCGGAGATGAGTAGGAATATCTTGCATCTGCACTCTTCTGCTTGCGAAGGGAAAAGCATCAGAAACTAAAACCACATATCCACGTTTGGCAATTTCATTAGCCCACGCAAAGTTTTCATAATATTCTTGCTGATGAGTTTTCATCATCGGATGTTGCTCATCGGATGTTCGGGTAATTTTGCGCGTACCAAAATATTTGTTTCCACCATGGTCATGAAAGGCAAGAATGCCGGGCAATTTACCTGTTGCATTTTGAGGCTTCAGTAAAATGCCTTCAGTAGGCCGGCCATAGGGCAATTGCCAGGTAAGTTCTTCTATGTGTAAACCATCGTACGTGTATTGTTTATTGATTTTTACCTCAGGCATGCCTCCAATATCCGGAATGGCTAATCGTTCAAGAAGTCTTTTTTTTGCAGCCTCCCTCCAGGTTTCTATCTGTGTCCACTCTTTCCTTCTGAATGAAAGGCTAGGCAGTTTGCCATCATTTAAAGAAGCAGCCCAAGTGCCATACTGACCAATGATGCTGAGGTTTTCGTCTGACATAAAATGTATAGGGTTTTGATTTATGATTGCATCAGATTTTGACTCAAAAGAAAAGCCAGCTGGTAAACCACCAACTATACCTACACCTGTGAGGCTCGCTACTTTGATAAAATCCCTTCGTTTTTGTTTCATGTCTAGGCAGGTCTTTTGATGATTATCAAGTTAAGACTTTTAGCCCGGTTCCAAAAATCTAATTATTAAATCAAGGATTAAAATGTTTGAAATTGACCCAATTAAAACACATTGATCTGTAATGAGATACAATCGCTAGAATTCTCCCGAGATCTCTTTCGGTTACTGACAGCAAGTGATCCCTTGAATTACATCTGCAATTGCCCTAGCTTTATCAAAACATGCTAAATACCAATATGGTACTGTACCTCATCAAAGGTGTTGAACACGTTCAAATACTTACTTATTAAAATATCTTATTATGAAAACGAAATTATTACTCGCCTTTATGCTCACAACTCTTTTTGCATTTGCCCAAAAGGAAGCAGAGCAAACTATAGTTAAAAGCAGCCTTGCTCCAATTCTTGCATATGGGGAACCTATCACATTGGAAGTAGCTAAAAAAATAGTCAATGCTGCTCATACATTCGCAATCACCAACCAGTGGACAGTTGCTATCGCCATTGTGGATACAGGCGGCAATCTTGTTCTTTTCGAAAAAATGGAGAACACTCAAATAGGATCCATCGAAGTTGCTATGGGTAAATCCCGAACGGCTAACAATTTCAAACGCCCAACGAAAGTGTTTGAAGATGTTGTGGCCAATGGAGGATCAGGACTTCGTGTACTGGCAATTCCAGGAGTATTTCCTATTGAAGGAGGCGATCCTATTATTGTTAATGGAAAAATTATTGGTGCTATCGGTGTTTCCGGAATGTCGTCCACACAAGATGAAGAAGTAGTTAAAGCAGGATTAGCCGCATTGAAATAGATATAAAATTGAAGAATTGTTGTGTAAGATATTATTCTTGGATCATTCAAGGAATTTTTTATTTTCTGTAAAGTATTAAGTGGCCTCAGGAATGTGGACTTGTCAAAATTAGAAAATGTCAGGACGAAAGACCCGACTGCACGAGAAGCACTTGTCTTCCAAAGATATTATCTTTAGTTGAATGGATGGAAGTAATGTAGTTCAGGTCATTGGCAAACCTATTGATCATCAAACCAGGTGCATTCATTATCACACAACGAATGATATTATTGCTATAAAATTTAAATGCTGTGATCAATATTATCCATGTTATTCCTGTCATGACGAGACTGCGGGGCATGCGGTGCAACAATGGCCAAAGCATCAATGGAATAGAAAAGCAATTTTGTGTGGAAACTGCAAACATCAACTGACGATTCAAGAGTACATGAGCTGCGATAACCAATGCCCGAAGTGCCAGGCATTATTTAATCCCAATTGCAGGATGCACTACCAGCTTTATTTTGAAATGAAAATGAGTTAAGATTAAGTGCTGTGTGACTGTGGCTTTCTTGCTTTTTCCCACACCTTCATTTTGCGAATCATGGCTTTTTCGTGTGGATCAAACGGATCCATATTTTCAGACTTCTTTTGGGATTCATGAAATGATTCTACGCTTGCGAAAAAAAGCAGTCGATATTTAAAAATAGTTTTTGCTCCAATCGCCTTTTTGAAGTCGCGGAGTTTGGCGGTGTCATTCACCCAATAAAGTGCCAAATCGCCTTCATCAGATGATCCCGGCAAGAAAGCAAAGCCTGAGCGACCAAGGTGGTGCAATACTTCTTGTTCAAAATCTGGTTTACCTGCCATATATACTGTTACCCAACCCATACTTTAATTCTAATTTTTATTGCCCACGCACCGTTTTATCTGGATTCTGCTGAATCTCAGAATTTGCTTCTGATAAATGTTGATTTAGAAAAATTATTCTGAACCTGAATGATTTGTCAGATAGCACAAAAAGTGACAAGCCTGCTTTATCAACGGCAATTAACAACATTAGGTTCGGATGCGAGCATGGAGGGTTTACACCGGCAGTAGGTGTGCTAAGTTAATTATGCTACCTTTGCAGCAATATTTTAATAAAACAACAAAATGAAAGAAGGAACAGTAAAATTCTTTAACGATGCCAAAGGTTTTGGTTTCATCAAAGAAACAGCAACAGGTCAAGAGTATTTCGTACACATCTCAGGTCTATTAGTAGATTCATTGAGTGAGAACGATTCAGTTACATTTGAACTGAAA
>JAYVBN010000092.1:0-9867 GCA_043750455.1 Bacteroidia bacterium
CGCGACAATTGATCAATATTTCTACCTACAAATGAAACTGTAGCGTTAATTTTTTTGTCAGAGTCGGAAATTTCCACTAACACCTTATTACCTTTTTTAATAGACGTGATAAAGGCTTCAGAAACACCAGCCACAACTTTAAGTCTATCCGTATTGATTACTCGAAACGCTGGAGCACCAGGTGCAGCATTCTCACCCACCTTAACATTCACAGCATCTACTGTTCCATTGATAAGGGATTTAATCCGAGTCATGTCTAATTGCTCATTCATTGTGGCCAATCTCTTTTCCATGCTCTCTTTATTATTTTTAGCTTGAAGAAACTGAACCTCTGTACCAATCTTCTGGTCCCATAGATTTTTCTGGCGTTCATAAACTGTATTGGCCAGTTCAAGTCCGGCTTTCAATTCATCGATTGATCGTATCATTAAGGTATTGTCGATCTGAGCTAAAGTTTGTCCTTTTGAAACCTGGTCGCCTTCGCGAACGAACACCTGTGTGATTACGCCCATTGATTTGGCACTCACTACAATGTTATCTTCAGAATCAATCCTTCCTTGCGTTTGAATGTAATAATCAAATTTGCGTGGAGCTACTTCCTCCACTCCTACGTCTTTTGACTTTACGGTAGCTTCAATTGGATTTTCTTTAGCAATCTCTTTCTCAAGGTTGCTAATTTGTTTTGCCAACACAGATTGATCGGCTTTCAGTTTTTCAAGCTGAGTGCTTTTATCAACAGATGTATTGCTGCATCCAGTCAAAAAGACTGTGACAATAAGTGCAGATAATAGTGATGCGTATAATTTTGATTTCATATTAGTATTGATTGAGGTTCGTTATTTTGAATTATTTGGTATAAGTTTTCCATATGCTTTGTCCAGATCGACTTTAGCAACCATCGCATCGAACATGGCTCCATAAAAATTTGTCTGGGACTGGCGCAAACTGTTTTCTGCGTCAATTACTTCTATATTGGATCCAACACCTTGTTCGTATTTTATTTTGGTAATGCGGGCTACGTTTGCTGCCAAGTCCATGTTTTCGCGCTGGGTTTGTAGAGTGGTAATTGCATTTTCGAAAATCAAAGACGATTGTTTTATTTCAAGATCAATTCCATTTTTTAAGCTTCTAAAACCATTTTCAACTTTTAAAAGGTTTAACTTTTCTTGTTGAAGTTTATAGTGTCTTTGCATTCCAGAGAAAATCGGAACTTGTAAGCTCACGCCTACTTGAGAATAGCTATACCATTTATCAGGTCCCAAGGTTCCAAAATCTTCGATCTGAGTATTTGTCTTAAAAAGTCCGCTCACATTTGGAGATTGAGTAGAGTAGCCTAGATTGGCAAACGCGTTAAGTGAAGGCATGAATGCTGCAACCTGATTCTTAACATTCAACTCCTGCAATCTCCTGTTAGTCTCAAGCACCTGATAATCCGGACGGATCTTATAATCCCAATTCTCATTATAGTGATCCAGATTTGTATCCACTTGAACCTCATTGATATTTCCAATTACTTCCAGTGGTTTCTCCATAGGGTAGTTCATTTGAAATTTCAATATTTCTAATCCGAGTTCATTGAGATTGAGAAACTTATTTCTTTCGGCTAGCAAATTATTCAGCGTTACTTGAATTCTGTCCACATCAATACCTTCGGCAAAACCATTTTGATTTAAAGCCTTTGTATTTCTTAATAATGAGTCAACTCTAGCTATGTTATTTGCGAATAGAGAGATACGTTCCTTGTTTATAAGAACTCCATAATACGCTTTCATCACTTGCTGAATAATCTGTTCTTTAGTTTGTATGCCTTGCTTAACTGCCAAGTCTTTATAAACACTTGTAGCCTGTAGTCCAACCAAATATGACCCATTAAAAATCAATTGATTAATTGCTATACTACCGCCTCCGCTGGATTGCAATTGAAAAAAATTCCTGGCAGCCACCACATCGCCAGGCTGTATTCCAGGAACAGTTGATAAGTCTCCAAGAAATCCACCCGAACCAGTGTAGGTAGTAAAAAAACGTTGGAGCTTTGGATTGTAAACAACTGAGGCATCTGCGGAAATTTGAGGTAGCCCTATACCAATCGTCTCTCTTACTTTCGCGGTGGCAATTTGCTGATCTAAAACAGAGTTCTGAACATTAATCGAGTTTTGCAATGCATACTCTATGCATTGATCGAGTGTAAAAGACTGTGCAGCCTGTTGGGCATAGGAGCCAACTGACAATAACAGTATTACTAAAAGTGGTAAAAAACGTTTCATAGTTATTTTGGGATTGTTTCGAGGTTATGGTTCTCTTTATATTTCTGGTAAAGTTTTCTTCCTTTCTCTGTGCAAATGCCGTAGACGAAGTGATCGAATATCTCTGACTGCACGTCTACTAGATTAAATTTGTCTTTCGGGAAAATGAGTTCGTCAAACGCAGCTTCTATCAACATCATTCGGGTGGCCGCAATGATTTCGGTCTTAATCTCAGGACGAAAATGTCCATCTTCAATTCCTTGATTCAAATTCCTTACGACCGATTCGTAGATGTACTTGTTTTTATGCTCCATCCAAACCGCCCATGCTTTAGGGTGATACTTCTGTAAATCAAACAGTAAGGATGGATTCATGTCTTCCATATTTTGCTTGATGAAAACTGAAATCTTGGATAATTCATCGATCGCGTTTTCAGCGTCCTCGCATAGCCCATTCATTAGACTAACGTTACGATCCAAATGAGTTTGACTAACTTGGGTTACAATCTCCTCCTTGTCCGTGAAGTGCTGGTAGAGCGTTTTTTTTGAAACCGACAGGTGCCGGGCAATGTCATCCATGGAAATACTTCTCACTCCATACTTCATAAAAAGCTCTTCCGAGCCTTTTAAAATCTTTTCTTTTATATCCTGTTCTTCCATATGGGGCGCAAAACTATGGAAACTCTAAATATTCCAAAAGTTTCCACAGTTTCTTTCAACGCCTATTTCTGGTATTTGTTCGATGTTTTCGGGAAAAAGTTTACAAGTTTTTCCCGAAATGTATCATCAAACGTTTGAAGTGCCTTAATCCTTGGGTTGAGTGCTTTCTTCCCTGTAGCACCACTTTTCCTTCATTTTCTGTTTGAATCGCTCACGGTCTTCAGGAGACATTGTATTCAACTTTTCCTTCCAATAAGGCCTCCAAGGACCACCTCGGTGATGGCCACCATGACAACCTTTTCCAAAACCGCTAAAGAGTATTTTACTCAATGCAAGAAGCCCGACTGTTTGCCAGAACGTGATCACAGGGCCGGCAAACAATGCCGGCACAAGCCAGTTCCATAAATACATGGTACCGATAGCAAACCCAATTGCGATGGCGATGCCTATCACCACCATCATCAAAATTTTTCCCACCCAAATTCCCCTTTTCATAATTCAATAATTTTAATGTTTCTAATTTTTTTAAAATGCTTAAATAAATTTCAAACTGTGGCTAGTCCAATGCGTAAGCCCTAATGCACATCCCTAAGTACCAAGTGTGTCATCATAAAAACTTTGCAGTCTCTTTCGCAAAGCAATGATGGCATACCGCTTTCGCGAAAGCAGTGTGTTTATTGATACTCCGGTTTCTTCTGCGATTTCACGAAAGCCCTTCTCTTCAATTTCATTCAAAATGAATATCTCGCGTTGATCGGCAGGCAATTCAGCAAGTGCATCTGTGATCTCATCCCAAATAGCCTCCCGCAGCAAAGTTGATTCAGGCGAATTATCCAGATCCGGCAATATCTCCTGCAAGGTCAACGGTGCATCATCATCCTTACCGGCCAGTAATTCAAAATCTGTTCGCTTTGGCCGTGCAGCATCTCTTCTATAGCGATCAATGATTTTATTTCGCGCAACACTATACAACCATGAAGTGACTCTATCTAAAGATTCAATCGTCTCGAAGCCAGCAATAAACTGATAAAACACATCCTGCAGAATGTCTTCCGCCTCCTCCACATTATTCACACGGTTGCGTATGAACCCCAGGAGTTTGTCCTTCTCTCTCAGAAACGTTGTCTGCTTTAATTCTTGCATGGCCAAATCCATTGCCTTCCCAGTTTTGATGGGATAGACGGCATGGGCTATTGTTTTATTTTAACTCAAAGTAGAATATTATTAAGCCCGAAGACAAAGTAGCTCTTCACATTTTCATTTCTTTGTACATTCCTACATTGTAAATCCAAATATGCAAGGTCAATTCTTTGATTTTCAACATTCAAAGCTGTATTACACTAAAGTTGGAACTGGTAAGAAAAATCTTCTCTTGTTTCACGGGTTTGGACAAGATCATCAGGCATTTAATAAAATTGAAGAACACCTTCATACAAGGTACACGATTTACTCCTTTGATATTTTCTTTCATGGGTTTAGTGAATGGAATAAGGGAGAGCAACCATTGGAAATTTTTTTTTGGAAAGAACTAGTCAAGGAATTTTTGAAGGATAAGGGGATCGATCGATTCAGTTTACTTGGTTTTAGTATGGGTGGAAAATTTGCATTTGCTACTCTGGAGGCATTTCCGGAAAAAACAGAAAACATCTTCTTACTCGCATCTGATGGAATTAAAACAAACTTTTGGTACAGCCTGGCCACCTACCCAATTGCCTTTCGAAAACTTTTTAAGAGTATGATTGATCATCCTCAACGATTTAAGGCCATTGAAAATTTTGCTGTTAAAGTAGGATTAATTGACCAGGGAATAGTGCGATTCATTGAATCACAAATGGATACTCAAGAAAAACGAAGTCGTGTTTACCATGCCTGGGTAGTATTTCGCCATTTGAAGTTTGATATGGTAACGATCGCCAACACCATCAACTCAAATAAAATTGGCACGATGGTGATTGTTGGTAGGTATGATAAGATTATTACCACCAAAAATATGGATCACTTGGTTAACAAGCTTGATAATTATGCACTTGAAATTTTGGAAACTGGTCATAACGGAGTCATTCAGGAATCCATTAAAGTTTTAGGGAAATTCTCAAGTTAAATCCCTGAAAATACATTCGTACTCGCTACTTTTGCCGCTCCATCACAACACGCTAACACCACAATGATTCTATTCTTTCGCACTGAATCCAGCCTCATTTACGGGGTTGGGGCTGCTCACTCTTTTTCCACTGAGGACATTCAAAAACTGATCTGGCTTTTTGGAGGCGCAAAACCGCTGACAGAAAAGACATTTTCAGGTTTTTTTATTGGGCCAAGAAAGGAGATGATCACGCCATGGAGCACAAATGCAGTTGAGATCACACAAACGATGGGCATCAAAGGCATTGAACGCATAGAGGAGTTTCAGGAAGTGAGCGATATCAACACAAAGCATGATCCCATGCTGCAAGTTTTATACAAAGAACTAAGTCAGGATATTTTCACCATTCACCACACGCCTGAACCTATTCTTGAAATTGATGACATCCGAAGTTATAGTGAAAAGGAAGGTCTTGCATTGAGTCCAGAAGAAATCGAATACTTGCAAGAGGTAAGTAAAAAACTTGGACGCAAACTTACCGATAGCGAAGTGTTTGGGTTCTCGCAAGTAAACTCAGAACATTGCCGACATAAAATTTTTAATGGGACTTTTATTATCGATGGTATTGAAAAAGAGTCAACACTTTTTCAACTGATCAAAAAAACATCGAAAGAAAATCCAAACTTCCTTGTCTCTGCCTATAAAGACAATGTTGCCTTCATTAAAGGACCACGAGTTGAACAATTTGCACCAGCTCGGCAAGACATTCCAGATTTTTTTAAGATCGAAGACTTTGATTCAGTTATTTCATTAAAAGCAGAGACGCATAATTTTCCCACAACGGTTGAACCTTTCAATGGTGCGGCAACTGGTTCGGGTGGTGAAATCCGTGATCGATTAGCTGGTGGAAAAGGTTCATTACCCTTGGCGGGAACGGCAGTGTACATGACATCCTATCCCCGCCTAGATGGAGGAAGACCCTGGGAGAAAAAATTTGAAGCACGAAAATGGTTGTATCAAACGCCAGCAGAAATCCTGATCAAAGCATCGGATGGTGCGAGCGACTTTGGAAATAAATTTGGTCAGCCGTTGATCTGCGGAAGCGTGCTCACCTTTGAATATATCGGTGAAAAAAAATACGGCTTTGACAAAGTGATCATGCAAGCCGGTGGCATTGGCTATGGAAAAGAAAAAGACAGTCAAAAAGAAAAACTTCAAGCTGGTGATCAGATCGTAATACTCGGTGGCGACAACTATCGCATTGGAATGGGTGGAGCTGCAGTTTCATCCGTCATCACTGGAGAATTCGGTAATGCCATTGAATTGAATGCGATTCAACGATCCAATCCTGAAATGCAAAAGAGGGTGATGAATGCCATCCGTGGAATGGTGGAATCAGGTGAGAACTCAATTGTATCGATTCATGATCACGGAGCGGGCGGGCACTTAAACTGCTTATCTGAATTATTAGAAGACACGGGCGGAAAAATTGAAGTAGGTAGGTTGCCTGTTGGTGATCCTACGCTCTCGGCAAAAGAAATCATCAGCAATGAATCGCAAGAAAGAATGGGTTTAGCCATCCACAAAAAAGATGTGGATACGTTGACGCGTTTAGCTGAGCGTGAACGTGCGCCCATCTATGTTGTAGGCGAAGCTACTGGAGATCATAAACTTACTTTCGCAGGAAAGGGAATGAACCCGGTTGAATTAGAACTCAAACATCTATTCGGATCATCCCCTAAAACAATTCTTAAGGATACTACTAAAACTAGTTCAGCTCCCGCCTTATCTTACAATCAGGAGAAACTTGTAGAATATCTGGAACAAGTTCTGCAATTGGAGGCAGTTGCTTGCAAAGATTGGCTAACCAATAAAGTAGATCGATCTGTTACTGGTAAAGTAGCCACACAACAAACCTGTGGACCAATTCAACTTCCGTTGAATAACGTTTCAGTAATGGCATTGGATTTTTTAAGTAACAAAGGAATAGCTACGGCTATTGGTCATGCGCCCGGAGCAGCATTAGTAGATCCTGCAGCAGGAAGTAAACTAGCCATTGCCGAAGCACTCACCAATTTAGTCTGGGCACCTCTTACTCATGGATTAAAAGGTGTTTCGCTAAGCGCGAACTGGATGTGGCCGGTAAAAAATGAAGGAGAAAATGCAAGACTATACAAAGCTGTTGAGACCGTAAGTGATTTTGCTTGTAAACTCGGCATAAATATTCCTACCGGAAAAGATTCACTATCCATGACTCAAAAATATCCGAAAGGAGAAATTGTGTATTCGCCCGGTACCGTGATCATCTCTGCTGTTGGTGAAGTGGATGACATTCGAAAAACAATTTCACCTGCTCTTGAACCCCTTGAGGGGTCTCAACTTATTTACATCGACTTTTCAAAAGATGAATTCAAATTAGGAGGAAGCAGCTTTGCGCAAATCATTAATGAAATCGGAACTGAAGCACCATCGGTAAAAGATGATGCTTATTTCGTGAAAGCATTTGAAACAATTCAACAGCTAATCAAACAGAATCTTATTCTGACTGGACATGATATTTCTTCAGGTGGCATGATAACTACCCTGCTTGAAATGTGTTTCCCTATCCCAAACATTGGATTGAAGATCAATGTTTCTTCTTTAGGAACTGATTTGGTAAAAATCCTTTTCAATGAAAATCCAGGAGTTATAATTCAAGTAAAAGATTTTAATGCCGTTACTGGAATTCTCAAGAAAAATGGAATAGAATATATTTCTCTTGGACAAGTCACAAACGAAAGAGTGCTCAAGCTAGAAGCTGGCAGCTCGAAGCTAGAAGCTCTGAGTATAGATTCTCTCAGAGAAAAATGGTTCCATACTTCTTATCTCCTCGATAAAATCCAACGACCAAAAGGGCACGCGGAAAAAAGAAGAAAAAATTATCCGAAACAAATATTAGAATACAAATTCCAATCTCGTTTTGATGGAAAGTTTTCAACCTATGGAATTGATCCAAAGAGAAGAACACTTTCAGGATTAAAAGCCGCGATCATTCGTGAAAAGGGTGTGAATGGCGATCGTGAAATGGCTTACTCCTTATATCTTTCTGGGTTTGATGTGAAAGATGTTCACATGACTGATTTGGTTTCTGGTCGCGAAGATTTATCAGGCGTAAACATGATTGTGTTTGTTGGAGGTTTTTCAAACTCCGATGTATTGGGTTCCGCCAAAGGTTGGGCAGGTGCTTTCTTATACAACCCTAAAGCAAAAGCTGCCCTTGATAATTTTTATGCTCGCCCGGATACATTAAGTCTTGGCGTCTGCAATGGTTGTCAATTAATGATGGAACTAGGTTTAGTTTATCGCGAATGGGCAGATCATCCAAAAATGCATCACAACGGGTCAGGGAAATTTGAATCAACCTTCATCACTATTACGATACCGAAAAATAATTCAGTTATGTTAGGCAGTTATGAAGGCTCACAATTGGGCGTATGGCTCGCACACGGTGAAGGAAAATTCAAACTTCCCAAAGACGGATCAAAATATCAAGTAGCAGCCTCATACTCCTATTCCTCCTACCCAGGCAATCCAAATGATTCAGATTTTTCGGTTGCTGCGCTAAGCTCACATGATGGCAGGCACTTAGCAATAATGCCTCACATCGAACGCAGTCTTTTTGCCTGGAACTGGCCTTATTATCCTGCCGACAGGAAACAAGATAATATTTCCCCTTGGATCGAAGCCTTTACAAATGCTAAAGAATGGGTGAAAAAAGCAACTAAGAATTAGCAAAAACAATTTTTGATTGGATTAGAGAGAAACATCATTGCATTTGATCTGTTATTAATTTAATTTCAAATCCATATAAAATGTAAGAACGTATGAGGCTTGTTTACTTCCTCGTTATTGTTATCCTTCTCTCCTCCTGTTTGGGGTACAAGGAATTACCTGTTGAATACGACTATAGCTACCGTGGCAATTTCAAAAAATACAGGACGTTTGACATTATGAAACCTGTGGGTTTCAACGACTCAACAATGACCAATGCAGTTGTTGAGAAATCCATTTTGTCGCGTATGAAGTTTTTGGGCTATAAGCAAAATGAAACGAGACCTCATTTGATTATTGGATTTAAGATGTTTGATGATAGTTTAAAATTCAATGGTTACAATCAGCCAGACATTGAAGAATGGATGAAGGGTGGAAAGGACGATAATTTAGAATACTCTCGTCAAAAATATGAAATGAAGACTGGCACACTTCTCATTCAGTTTTTTGATCGGAGACAAAACAGATCTGTTTGGCAAGGCTACGCCACAACACTTTACGGAAGTATTGATTTTAATAACCAACGCCATTTAAGGAATGCTGTAATTTCCATTCTGGACAAATACAGGTTCTGGGCAGAAGGTTTCGTAGATGGCAAAGTTGAATTCCAGGAAAAAGAACTGGAATAGCCTTAAAAGAACCTTTTTTCTCTAAAATCATTTAAAAACCAGATTTAGGTTTTTAAAAATTAATTCTACCTTTGCGCACCAAAATTCAGGGTACTAATTGTCCTATGGTGTAATGGTAACACTGCAGATTTTGATTCTGCCTTTCTAGGTTCGAATCCTAGTAGGACAACAAGTTTATAAATCCCCCCTGCTTAGAGACGGGGTGGGATTTTTGATTTTAGATTACCTCTCGGGATAAAAGCCGCGAGGAAGGTTATAACGCACAATTGTACAAAATGGCAGTAAAAATCTTTTCTGGGAGGGCCACTACTTATCTGGCGGAAAGAATAGCAAACGACTATGGTGAGCCATTGGGTACGGTCAACTATCAGCAATTTAGCGATGGCGAGATGTCTCCTTTTCTTGGAGAATCTGTTCGTGGTCATGATGTTTTTCTTGTGCAG
>JAYVBN010000093.1:0-5401 GCA_043750455.1 Bacteroidia bacterium
CTGTAAAACTGGAGTCGCATGACATTATCGGTGGATTCTTCAAAACCGGACGTGTGATTGAAAACGGTTTCAACATTAACAATAGCAGTGATAAGGCAACCATCAATGCTGGTATTTCACGTATGACCAACGAAGGTATGGTTCCTAATCAGGAGGCAACACGGACTGCCTTAAACTTTGGTGGTTCAGGCCAGTTAGATAACGGGTTGTTTGTTTCTGGTGCAGTTAGTTATGTGAATACCACACAACAAACACCGCAGGCAGGTCCTTCTCTCTACAACGACTACTCAGGTGGTGGTGGTGGTTCTATTTTTGCGCGTATTTTCTACTTACCACGCAACTATAACCTTACTGACTATCCTTTTGAAAATCCTATTAACGGTAACAACGTGTTTTACAGAGCGTTGGATAACCCGAAATGGATTGCCAAAAATAACTTGTATAACAGTAACGTAGACCGTGTGTATGGTAACCTTACTTTTGGTTATGACATCAACGAGTTTCTTAACGTTACCTTCAAGGGTGGCGTAAATACCTACTCTGAGCAACGCAAAAGTGTTTTCCGCAAAGGTGGCACAGCTTTCCCTGCGGGTGGTATGTTTATGGATAACCTGGTTAACACCGAACAGGATTATAACTTGATCTTCACCTTTACTAAGGACATCAATGAAGATTTGAATTTCCGCGCGATTGTGGGTGGTAATGCCAACCAGCGTGAGTTTAGTGAAAACTTTACTGCCGGTACTGACTTTATCATACCAGGATTGTATACCTTGAATAACACAGCTACTCAAGTTAACTATGCTGATTATTACAGACTTAGAAGATTGTATGGTGTGTATGCCGATCTTCAGTTCTCTTATAAAAAATGGTTGAACCTGAACATAGTTGGTCGTAACGACTGGGCTTCTACACTTCCAAAAGAAAACAGAAGCTTTAGCTACCCTGGCGCCAGCTTATCCTTTATTTTAACAGATGCAACAGATGCGTTGGATAACGTATTGAGCTTTGCTAAACTTAGAGCTGCCTACACCTTTGTAGGTCGCGAGGCTGATCCCTATCAAACTAACACTGTATATAGTGTAACTACTCCATTTACAAGTGGTGCTACTGGCACTGCATATCGCAGAGCTGGTTTGAACAATCGTCTGGGTAACCTTACGTTACAAAACGAAAGAACACGAGAAATCGAATTTGGTGGTGAATTCCGTCATAAGAGTGACCGCGCATCCGTGGATCTTACTTATTTCACACGTAATTCTTTTGATCAGATCGTGCCCGTTCTTATTTCTCCTTCTAGCGGTTTCACAGAAGCCATTGTTAACTCTGGTGAAATAAAGAACAGCGGATGGGAAATTGGCTTAAGCTTAACACCTGTAAAAATGAGCAATGGCTTTAGCTGGGATATTTATGCTGCCTTCAGCAGAATTCGCTCTGAAGTTGTTTCTGCCGGAACTTCCGGTGAAATCTTGTTAGGTGGTGTTGGTGGTGGTAACAGCGGTGTGTTGGGTAACATCCACCGTGTAGGAAACCCTTACGGACAGATCTACGGAACCAAAAACTCACGTGATGAAGAAGGTAATTTGTTGATAAATGAAATAGACGGTAGACCTTATAGCTTGCCAGATGCGGATATCATTGGAAATCCAATTCCTGACTTCAATTTAGGCGTAACCAATACGTTCTCGTTCAAAGGCTTTACCCTTTCTGCGTTGATTGATTGGAAGCAAGGTGGAGATTTCTACTCTGTAACAGCAGCTTCTCTTTTCTTACGTGGGCAATTAGCTCAGCAGACCGATCGCGAAGGGTTGCGTGTAGTGCCAGGAGTATATGGAAACACGTCTGAATTCGTAACGGATGCAAATGGAAAAACCATCGGTGTTGCTGTATTAGACGAAAACGGACAGAAGATCAAAAACTCTACTGGTATCACCGCTTTTGACTATCATTTCAGTAATGGTTTTGGAGCCTATGGCGCAGACGAAGTGAGTATTTATGATGGTACCGTTATCCGTCTTCGTGAGATTTCCCTTGGTTACAGCATTCCTAAGACCGTGTTGAGCAAAACTCCGTTTGGTTCTGCACGCGTTTCGGTTTCTGGCCGTAACCTTTGGTGGAAAGCTCCTAACGTTTTGGAAAACTTGAATCTTGATCCTGAAGTATTGGCAACAGTTGCTTCTACAAACATCCAGGGTTTCGAGGCTGGTGCTACCCCCACCACCAAGCGTTATGGATTTAACGTAGTGTTGACCTTCTAAACATTAAAACGATTTTGAAAATGAGACAACTGAATAATCGAATAAGCAAAATAGCGGCATCGCTTGCGCTTATCTTTATAATAACCAGTTGCGATTTGTTTGATCTGGACATTAACAAAGATCCGAACAATCCAACTACCATAACACCCGAGCTTTTATTGCCTACCATCATGTTGAATGCATCTTCCCTTTTTGCGGGCGGTGTCAACTCTAACACACATGGTTTTGTCGGTAATAGCATTGCATCGGCTGATGATTACAACCTAGCTAGCACCAGCTACAATGGATTGTGGCGGGCACTTTATACTGGTCCTATGAAGGATTTGGATGAAGTGATCAAGTTCACGACCGCGTCTGGCAAATTGCCTAGGTCCCTGGGTGTAGCCCAGGTATTAAAGGCCTACTATGCATCGATGATGGTAGATCTATGGGGCGACATTCCGTATTTCACTGCATGGAACGGAAATTTCTCTGAAGCTCCGGAAAAGAACCCAGCGTATGACAATGCAGTTGACATCTACAAGGATTGTTTAGCATTGATTGATGCAGGTGTTGTGAATTTGGCTACTGTTAGTTCAGAGCCATTGGCAGCAGGTGATCCTATCTATCGTGGAGATGTTGCCAAATGGACGAAAATGGCTTGGTCGTTAAAATTGAGACTTCTCGTGCAGGTGCGCAAGTCACCAGCATTTAGCGGAACGGTAGCAGCAGATATTGCAACCGTATTGACTAAACCTTTGATTACTTCCTCTGCTGATGACTTCCAGTTTCAGTTCGGTAAATTGCTTCAGCCAGATGATCGTCATCCTTGGTATCAGGCAGGTTACACAGGCGCAGAAAATGGTTTTAACTACATGGGGCATCAGATTATGTTCGAAATGCTGTTGAACAGGGACCCACGTTGGCCGTTCTACTTCAAGCGCCAGACAAAGACAACCCTTAGCTTTGACGATCCTACTGAACGGGCCACAGCACCTTGTACCCAAACAGTGGGCTGTGTCTACGGATACCTGGTGTTGAATACAGGGTCAGGCAAGCCAGTTGATCAATTGCAGAAGGCAGGTATCGTTAATACGCCACTCTCTTCGGCTGATAAAGATTTTCTAGCTGGTGTATTTGGTCGTGATCGTGGAGATCTGTCTGGAACTCCGTTGGATGGTGCATTGCGCACTGCGCCAGGTGTTTATCCAGGTGGTGGTTTCTATGATGATGCAGAACCTACAACCCGTAAGGTCTCTAACAACAGTGCTTTTGGAGCTGGTATTTTCCCTATGATCACTGCTTCTATGGTTAATTTCTATCAGATTGAGGCTGCCCTCACGTTGAGTACTGCTGGAAATCCACGAGCCTTGTTAGAATCGGCAATCCGCACTCACATAAGTAAGGTTGCCTCGTTTGGTGCAAGCTTAGATGCCAATTCAGTTGCTCCTACTGCTGCTGCCATCGAATCGTATGTGTCAAGCCAATTAGCCGTTTATGATGGTGCAAGTTCAAGTGACCAGAGATTAAACCGCGTGATGAAACAAGCCTGGTTTACTAACTTTGGAAACGGATTTGAGCAATACAATGCGTTCAGACGTACTGGATTCCCTACTACGTTGATGGCTCCCATGGCTACGACAAGAGGTTTCGCACTGCGTCTACCTTACTCCTTGGATGATCTTACCCTTAATTCAAGTGCAGAGGCTCAGAAGTCCGTTGTGTTCGACCAGGATAGAATTTTCTGGGACGTGGATTAATCCTAAATCTTAAAACAGAATAGAATATGAAAAGAATACAATATATAACATTGCTCACCCTCGGCTTACTTTCCGTGGTGATTGGTTGTAAAGACGAAAGTTTAAGCCCCTATGTAGCGCCTACTGGAAATGCGCATGGTCTTATTCAGTTTGTCTCTGCTGCTGATGGGTCCATTACGCCAACACTGAGCACTTTCTATGATCAATCTAGAGTAGATGTGGCGTCTTTCTTTGATGAAAATGCGACCACTGCTGCTCAGGCAATTAATGCGAAGTTCACCTGGTTTTCTATAGATAAGAAAGTCAACATTAGTTCCATTGAGTTTTACTTGGAGTACAATGAGAATTATTCTGATGACGATCGCAATCCATTGGTAGCTGCTCACGGTGGGCCATCTCCAAAGCCATCGGTTCCTGCAGGAAAATTGTTCAAAACGGTAACTGCTCCTGCAATTGCCACGGCTATTGATCTTAAAATTACTGCTTCCGAAATCTATGAGTTGTTCAAAAACAATACATACGATTACGGCACTGGTGCTAAGAACATCTTTAGTGCGCACCCTTATAATTCATCTTTTGATAGATCTGTCTCAACGTATCGGTTCTTTGGCGATAGAACATACACTGTTCCAGGAAAAGGGGATATCGATTTAACTGCTGATGAATTTAGAGTAAACTGGAGATTGATTGGTGATGATGGTACTGCTTACGGAAGCTGGTCTCCTTCAGTTTGTCAAGAGTTAGTGGGTGCCAATTGCACCGGTCAGTGGAAAGTTAATTCTGGTGTTTACAACCCTAATGCTACTTTGGCTGCAAAGAACAAAGTTCCTATGAAGAGTGGTGCTACGGAAACTGTTGATATTACTTTTAGTAGTACGATTGCTACGGCACCTGTTCTTTCCTTGTCTCCAAATGAGGGTACTGTAGTTTTGGCTCCAGTAGCTGGAAGTACTACCAAGTTTACTGCTACCTATACAGCTAATGGTTACACAGGAACTGTTTCTCTTCGTGTAAGAAGTGCTGTTTCTGGAGGCTCTGGCCCAACGGCCGGTTTAGTTCAGAATAACGCTGCTATCACATTAACACTTGATAACACTGCTCCTCAATCTACTTCTGTTGCTAATGCTGCAGATAACGTAGGAAGAGGTCTGTCTAACGTGATTACGGTTAGATTCAATGAAGCGATGAGTGTAGTTGCAGCCGATGCATTGAAAATATCAATTACTGGACAACAAGGCTTGGATAATGTAGCGGCAGCAAATATGACGCTGGCATCTGATGGTCTTTCTGCTACTTACCTCTACTTATGGAAGGATAGTACTACTCCGTTTGATAACACGGCAGGTACGGTAAACTATGTTATCTCCGGAGGTAAGGATAGAGCTGCCAATGCTTTTGGCGGTG
>JAYVBN010000094.1:0-54277 GCA_043750455.1 Bacteroidia bacterium
TTCACCATCCTTTACAAAGAACAGACGAACAGACATCAAGGCGAAAAACAAAGCGAAGATTCCGAGTGAAAGAAAAAATACGGTCATGGTAAATTTCTGATTTAGTACCTTGCCACAAAGTTAAATACAAATTCAAAACATCATATCAAGTCGCAAAGTTTACTCTTCATGAAGAAAGTTTTATCTGCACCTGATCTTAACCGCGAGGCCAAATTAAAGGCTTTTGACCGCCTTCTTACCGTAATGGATGAACTGAGGGAAAATTGTCCGTGGGATAAAAAGCAAACCCTGGAAAGCCTTAGACACCTGACGATTGAAGAAACGTATGAATTATCAGATGCAATTCTGGAAGGAGATCTCAAAGAAGTAAAAAAGGAACTGGGCGATGTGATGTTACACCTTGCATTTTATTCACGCATTGCCTCAGAGGTAAAAGCATTTGATATGGCCGATGTGCTCAATTCTATTTGCGATAAACAAGTTGAAAGACATCCGCACGTGTATGGAGATGTAATTGCTACCGATGAAAAGACAGTTAAAGAGAACTGGGAGAAAATAAAATTGAGGACGGGAAATAAATCGGTGCTTGAAGGTGTGCCGAAATCTTTGCCGGCTTTGGTAAAAGCCATTCGCATTCAAGACAAGGCTCGTGGTGTTGGTTTTGATTGGGAGAAAAAGGAACAAGTGTGGGAGAAAGTGGAGGAGGAGATGCAGGAGTTTAAACAGGAGTTCAATGCCGAATCAAACGAAGCCATTGATAAACAAAAAGCCATGGCTGAATTTGGCGATTTGCTTTTTTCGTTGGTGAATTATGCGCGCTTTATCGAAATTGATCCGGAAGAAGCATTGGAGCGTACCAATAAAAAATTTATCAAACGCTTTCAATACATGGAAACCGAATCGGCAAAAGACGGAAAAAAGATGGGAGAGATGAACCTGGCCGAAATGGATGAATATTGGAACAGGGCAAAGAAATTGTAGATTAAACTACGCACCAACCTCCAGCTTAAAGCCCACTCCATGATAGTTCACAATCTGAACTCTGGGATCGTCCTTAAGGTGCTTTCGAAGTTTTGATATGAACACATCCATGCTTCGGCCCAGGAAGTAATCATCATTGCCCCACACATTTTTCAAAATCTCTTCCCGCTTGAGTACGCGCTCTTTGTTCTGACAAAGTAGTTTGAGTACTTCGGCTTCTTTTTGCGTCAAGGTTTTGAATCCCGAAAGGTGATGAAGGGTATAATTATGACAATCGAATGTAAATTCGCCTAACGAAAAATTTTGCTCGCCAACAGTTCCGGTAGTAGATCTGCGAAGGAAAACTTCAATTCGTAAACTTAGCTCTTCCATACTAAACGGCTTCACGATGTAGTCGTCACCTCCTGCATGAAATCCATTGATCTTATCTTCCAACATGGATTTTGCTGTGATGAATAAGATTGGAACCTGTTGGTTTTTTTCGCGGATAGATTTAGCCAATGCAAATCCGTCTTTTTTAGGCATCATCACATCTAGTATGCAAACGTCAAAATGATTTTCTTCAAATACCTTTTGTCCTTCTTCTCCATCCTGACATAAGGTTACATCATATCCTTTTATGATCAGGTTGTCTTTGATCACAAACCCAAGACTGGGATCATCTTCCACTAAAAGAATTTTTGATTTCATGTAACGGGTACAACGAGTTTAAATGTGCTACCGCTTTCGGGCTGACTGGCCACTTTAATTTTTCCTTTGTGCGCTTCAATGATCAGCTTCACATAATTTAATCCAATTCCAAAGCCCTTCACATCATGAAGATTGCCAGTGGAAACACGGTAAAAGCGATGGAAGATTTTTCGTTGCTCTTCTTCGTTTATGCCAATGCCATTATCTTCTACTTCTAATAGAATGGAGTTATCGCTCGTTTTAGTTCGTATGATGATTTCAGGAACCTGCTTGGTGTATTTAATGGCGTTGTCCAATAAATTATAAATCACATTGGTAAAGTGCAGCTTGTCTACGGACGCAATACTCGGCTCTGCATTCAATTCAAGTCTGATCACCCCTTTCTTTTCACTTAATGTAAGAGCTGTATTTTTAACCGCTTCCTGTATCAATTCATGGATGTCGGCATTTTCTTTTTTTAATCCGATGTCTTGTTTTTCTATCCTCGCCATTTGCAATACCCGTTCCACTTGTTGCTTCAGTCGTTGATTCTCATTTTGAATAATGGTTGCATAATTCAGAAGGCGCTCTGGCGTATGAATGATGCCAGGATCTTTTAAAACCTCAGTGGAAATGGCGATGGTAGAAATAGGTGTTTTGAACTCATGTGTCATGTTGTTGATGAAATCTTTTTGCACTTCAGAAAGCCGCCTTTGCTTTAAGATGACAAAGAGAGTGTACACAAAAAAGAAAATCACAATAAGCAACACAGCCGATGAAAATCCCCAAATCCCCATTTGACTGATTAGGTTCGCTTGAATTGATGGAAACTGCACTCCGAAATAATAGCCATCATCTTTCCATTGTGGAAATGCCGGTATACTGGCTTTGATGGTGCTGGTCTTTTTTGGAGAAATAGTATTTCCACCTTCCATGCATTTATCAATGCAATTGTAGATTCCGAATTCAAAGTCTGCTTTGATGTTGCGCCTCTCAAATTCTGTGGTAAGCAAAAACTCAAGTAAACTTCCATCAATAGGACCATTGACCAAAACCACAAAATAGTTGGTAGAAAGTTGGGTAACGGGATTATTGGCTGGCGAAGGAGTCTTGTTGATTTCAAATATTTTGGAAGCCACATTTGCAAGAGCCGTGTTTACATCGCGGTTGAATTGATTTTCATGAAGGTCGAATGCCTTGCGCACCCAATAGATCTGAGTGAAGGTAATGCCCACAATACTAAGGGCAGCCAGAATAATGACAATTCTAAGAGTGGTACGACTCATGTTTCAAAGGTACACGTATTAAAAATACCTTTTTGGGTTTAACATCTCGTTAACATTTATTAGAACTTTATTAACACCATGAGCCAATTTTAAAGCAGATGTTTGTATTGTTCGAACGAAAACAACTAATTTTAAACTAAATTTTAAATGACAATGAAAAAATTATTCTTTTTTGTGACTCTTGTGGCCCTAGTCAATGTAGGATACGGTCAGCAGGTGACTGCGTCTGTTGCCGCTCCAAAGGCGGATGTAGCGGTTTTTGAAACAACATCTTTAAACCATGATTTTGGTAAGATTAAGCAAGGTGTGCCTGTTACGCATGAGTTTAAGTTCACCAATAAAGGAACGGTGCCAATGGTTATTACCAATGTGACCGCTTCTTGCGGCTGTACTACACCTGATTGGACGCGCGACCCTATTGCTCCGGGCGGGCAGGGGTTTATTAAAGCTACCTACAATGCAGCGGCAGCGGGTGGATTTAATAAAACAGTGACTGTCACATCCAATATTGAGAATGGATTTGTGCAACTTTTCATAAAGGGAGAAGTAGCTGCGGAGGTTCAGTAATTTTTCGTACTAAGAAAAGGAAGGGACGTAAATTTTACGTCCCTTTTTTATTTGTTTGCACGATGCCATATTGATTGCCTCAGCAGGTTTAAATAAAAGGACGCAAATTTTGCGCCCTTTCTCTAATTTTAAATACTAGCAGTTAGATCAAAGTTCCCTTACCCAAATATTGCGGAAGCTCACCGGGTTGCCATGATCCTGTAATTTTAAAGAAGCCTTGCCATGTGATTGATAAACCGGTAGTCCTTTGTATTCAGTTGGTCCCCAAATGGCAGTTCCATTTTGTACAAGCACCCCGTTATGAAGTACCGTGATTTTAGCTGTTGAAGTCACTCTTCCGTTTTCACTGAAAACAGGAGCCGTATAAATTACATCGTACACTTGCCATTCACCAGGTTTGCGTGTGGCATTTACCAAAGGAATAGATTGCTTATAAATTGAACCGGCTTGTCCGTTAGAATAGGTTATGCTTTCATAACTATCCAATACTTGAAGTTCGTAGCGCTCTTGAAGAAAAATTCCGCTATTGCCTCTGCCTTGTCCTTCACCCACAATTACATCGGGTGCCCGCCACTCAATATGCAATTGCATATCGCCAAATTGTTTTTTGGTTTTAATATCACCCAATCCCTTTGTTACTGTAAGGGCGCCATCTTTTACATCCCACTTTGCGGCAGAGCCATCCAGCGCACTGAAATTGGATAAATCTTTACCATCAAAAATGATAATGGCGTCTGAAGGTGCCTCACCAGGATTTTTTCCCGGAGTTACTTTAACGGGTTTTAAATCCCAGATTTCGGAAACCGTTGGATCAAGAGATTCGCGTGGTTTACTTTGTGAAAATGCTGACACACTAGCCAGCAGGAAGAATAGAATAAGTAATTTTTGCATGAGCTGTATTTTTAAGGAAATTAAAAGTAAGGAAATTTAAGTAAAGAAAAACAGTTGACGTGATATGCGGTGAATACAAGATATAGCTTAGAACTTTACATACGTGTCTATTAATTCTTTATCAAGCCCAAGTGCTCTGGCTTTTTTTGCTTGCCTTCGCAAAATGAATTCAAAGATGCTCATCCAACCGGGAAGATTGCTTTCACTGATTTCGAAGAGCCAGGCGAGTGCTAACCTGTTTTTAGGAAAGCCTTTGTTGTTGGTCTGACCATCCCTGGCCAATCCGTATCCAATTTGCAAAGCTTGCTCAAATCCTCTACTTGCTGGCCTTAACTCAACTTTAAATTTGCAAACCATGGCTGATGTATTGAAAAACCGGTGGTTAATGTTTGGTGTTGCTGTTATTGAATTTCCTGCCATTAGTGTATGGATTTCTTTTCCGGCTTGCACTTTTAATTCACCTTCAATACAATCAAATTTTTCTGAATAAGTTTTGTGATAGTGCAGGCCAACACCACCTTTAGAAGAAAGTTCAACTTCCACAAGTGTGTATTCGCCATTGGTTTCACCTGCAGTTTTCAAAAAGGTTACGTAGTCTTTCTGAATGGGATTGTAAATGCGTCTCTGTCTTTCCATAAACTGAAAAGATTACTCCTTATGGATTTTAGATTTTTTAGCAAATTCTTTTGTGATGATAACTACAACACCATTTTTTCCCTCTTCTCCATAGAGGGCTAGTGCTGTACTCGTTTTGAATACTTCGATGCTTTCTATCTTACTGGGATCTAACGCGATCATTAATTTTTTATTTTCAATACTATCTTTCTTATGCATCATCAGTCCGTCTACTATGAAAAGGGGACTCTCGGGTTTGTAAAATATTTCGGGCATACCATGCTGGATAGCTGGTTCTTCGTTAGCCTTATCTTGTTGAGCAAATGATGCCGAAGCTATAAGGAAACAACAAATGAAGGAGAAATAGATTTTCATGATTATATATTTAGATGATGACGTTCAAAAATTATTGACCCTGATATTTATCCAAAATATGCTGACTCAGTAACTTATAGATTTCCGCCAAAGCGGGATCTTCTTTAATAAACTCCAGGTGTTTGTCCATGATTTCAAGATCACCTCGACTTGCTGGTCCGGTTTGCGCGTTTTCTGGTCCAACTGATAAACTCTTATTGAGTGTTTCTAAGATCAAAGGTTTTAGCAAATCGAAACTTAAGCTGTTTTGCTCCAATATTTTTTTTGAAAGAGTAAGCATGTGGTTAGTAAAGTTCGAAGCGAAAACTGCAGCCACGTGTAAGGCCTTTCGTTCTTCCGAGCCAATCTTACTCACTTTATTGCTGATGGATTTTGCAAGGAGCAGTAGAACTTCTTCGGTTTCAGCGTTATTACTTTCTATAAAAATAGGAGTGGATTTGAAGTCTACCTTCTTTGTTTTGCTAAATGTTTGCAAGGGATAGAGCACACCTGTGTTGCTTGTTGCAGCGAATTGCAAAATGCTTAGTGGTTGACTTCCTGACGTGTGAAAGAGAAAAGCATCTTCGGGTAAAATGATTTCCTGAGCGATGGATTCAATGGCATCATCACTTGTGGCTACAATAAAAATACTGGATTCGCTAGTGGAGAAATCAAGGGTTGCTTTTACCTCTGCCTGATAAAGTCGGCTTGTAAGTTTGGCTGCATGATTAGGATTTAAACTGTGAACTTCTTTTACTACAAAGCCTGCATTGTCCAATGCCGGGGCAAGATGCCAGGCCAAGTTGCCCGAACCAATGAAGGATACAAACATGGATAAAGTATTGAGCTGAAAGTTACACTATTAACTGGCAAGAAATATGCCAATGACCTTGGTGGATTAGGCCCGATCTTATTTTTTGATCATTGGGAAAAATCTGCGAATATCTTCCTCTGAAGGTTGAGTTCCATATTCACAAATTTCAAATGCCTCGGCATGTTTGACTTGTGCGGCTTTTTCTTTGCCATACCAGAGCTCGAGTGATTTTCTTACCTCTGGGGTAATTTTAATCACCCGATTTGTGGCCAGCCACTTCCTGCGGTCTCCAGCATTTTTGGGAACCTGTTCTGCATAACCACCGATCCACGGCAACCATTCATATACTTGTGATTGGTGCGCATCCAAAGCATCCATTTTTTGCTCGAACACAGATGTAATATCAATGGCAATGTCTGGGCGGAATGAGTTGGGGCGTTGAAAGAAATCCTGGAAGTATAAAAATATTGGATTCTTTTTTAAAGGAGGTGTATCTGGTGCAACATTAGGCACCGCTACCATGTAGGCCGCATCCTGCACAAGCACGCCTGTATAGCGATGGTCAGGGTGATAGTCATTCGGCCGAGGGGCAATTACAATATCTGCATTCCATTCTCTTATTTTTCTGATGACTTGCAACCGGATATCCAAACTGGGCAAGAGTTCACCATCGTGATTATCTAACACATCGTAGACTACGCCAAAGCGCTTGCCGGCTTCGTGCGCTTCAGCAATCCTGCGTTTTGCCAAGGCTCCACCACCTTCACTCTGATGTCCTGCATCCCCATTTGTAACCGAAACAAATTTCACAGCATAACCCATGGAAGCAAAAAGAGCAGCAGTGCCACCACCATCCTGGTCGCAATCATCTGGGTGAGCCCCAATCATAATGATGCGTGGATAGGAACTTTGTTGAGCAATAGCCTGAATAAGAGAAATCAATATAATGCAAGTGAATATGAACTGTTTCATAATAGGTAGAGTTGGTTAATAAGATACTACAAGCCAAATAGTACAAGCGTTATTGAGAATACGATTACAAGATACTTGATAATTTAGTAAATTGAAGGAGCGAATACTTCATCTTGATAAATTTACTAACTACCTCTATATGTTCTTAACAAGATTTACATTGGGTTTTTTTGTCATTGTCCCATCATTGTGTTTTAGTCAGGCCACGCTAAATTCAGAATTGAGAGTCAAGCCTACCAAGGACTTTGAAATTACAGGTGACAGTACTGGCGTATCATGGAAAGAGGCAACGTGGGTAACGCTTTCTCATCGCGGAGGCGAAAAAAAGTATCAAACAAAAGTTAAATTGTTGTACTCCGCAACAGGAGTGTATTGCCTTTTTTATTGTGAAGATGAAAAAATAACATCTACACTAAAGGAGGATTTTTCCAATCTCTATCTTGAGGATGTGGTAGAAGTCTTTTTTTGGACAGATGAAGCAACTTCATTATACTTTGAGTATGAACTCTCTCCTAACAATTTTGAGCTACCTATTTTAGTGCCCAATTTAAAAGGAGATTTTTTTGGTTGGTTGCCGTGGCATTATGAAGGCGATCGTAAGACCCACCACGCCACTAAGATCACTTCCAAATCCTGGACAGCGGAATTTTTTATTCCGTACAAATTACTCAAACCGCTCACCCAAGTTCCACCGATAAAAGGTACCCGGTGGCGTAGTAATTTCTATCGCCTTGATTATGATGAAGGTTCTTCAAGATGGTCATGGCAATTGACGCGTACAAATTTTCATGATTTTGAAAAATTTGGTACACTGGTATTTGATTAAAGTTCAATCAAGAAAAAAAGGTCAGAGCACTTCATTTGAGTTACCAGTTTCCATGATCCCTTATTTTTTAGGAAGTTCTAGTTTTGAATTGCTTACGAATGCTATCTTTTTACTGTCGGGTGACCAACTCGGAACATTTATGGTTCCCTGGCCTCCGTAGATATAAGCAATCGTCTTGGGCACTCCACCTCCGGCCGGCATTAACCTAAAATATATTTTCTTATAAAATGGATGGGTGACAGGATCAATTTCTTTGGGGAATGCAACATACAGTATCCATTTTCCGTCAGGGGAGAAGTGTGGGAACCAATCGTTATATTCGTCAAAGGTAACCTGTTCCTCTTCGCTGCCATCTGGTTTCATCCGCCATAACTTCATGGTGCCTGTGCGAACGGAATTAAAGTAAATGTATTTTCCATCCGGACTATATTCAGGACCATCATCAAGGGTAGCATCTTCAGTGAGATTAGTTTCTTGCTTAGTATCAATATCAATGGAAATAATATTCCACTCCTTATTGCGCAGACCTGTAAAGATTAATTTTTTTCCGTCAGGCGACCAGCTGTGCAAATAAGAATGGCCATTCTCTTCAGATGTGATCTTCGTAGGTGTATCGGAGCCGGTAACTGGCAACGTAAAAATAGTAGAGGTGCGTTTTGCTCCAACGTGATTACTAATGGCAAGCATTTTTCCATCGAAGGATAATACATGATCATTATTATTTTGATTGGCAAACCCGGTATTTAGTTTTGAAATAGATCCATCTTTCAGATCATACTTAAAAAGGAGATTTTCGGTGGAGCTTAGGGAATTGAAGATTAAATATTTATTGTCGGGTGTCCAATTTGGTGCCTGAAGGGAATTAGGTGCGCTGTACAGAATTTTTCGATTACCCGTAGCAACGTCCATTACTTCTAAATGACTTCCAAGATAATCGCGGTACGGAATAAAGTTTTTAGCGGCAGGAATAATAATCTGCACATTGCTAAAGACAGCTTTTTCAATAACATCTTCCGCATGTGAACACATGAATAAACCGGCATATATTTCTTCATTCAATGTCAATTCTTTGGTTACGGATTTATAAGGCTCACCAAATACAGCAGCAGAAAACGTAAATGTATTGCCTGAACGTTCAAGCTCTATTTCAGTAGGATGGTAGGTGGATAACGTGACCTGATAGGTTGAGTCTTGATCCTTTGATCTGTATTGCAATGACGTAAGGATATCGCCATGAACGCAGGCATCGACATAGCGCGAATCCGTAGTTAATTTATCCCGTGCAATAATTCCAATTTTTCGATGCGGATCAGCTCCCTTACCAATAAACTTTACTGTGGCTCGTATGATAAAATCACCTTTAATTTTTTTCCATGCAAAATGGAATTGATCAGTGGTGTACCACATGTTTTTGCCTGCGCCCGTAAGCGTGTAAGTCTGTGCTTCCTCATCGTAAATAGCCGATCCCTTTAGTTTGGGCTCTCCAACATCCTGATGATGATCAAATATTCCCACGGGTTCGGATTGAGCAAAAACCGCGGTATGAAACGAGGCGATTAGCAAAACGAAATATATCCGGTTTGGAATTCTATTCAATAGTTGTGATGCATTCATAACTGGAGTTTTATTGTTGGGACAATAATATTATGATTATTTGTTGAGAGGGCAAGCTTATCATTTGAAAATGACTTGCTTCTGGAATTAAATACAGCAATGGCCTTAATCTGTTGCTGACGGTAGCCTTTTTTTAATCTGATGCTTGTTGAACAAATTCTCAGTACAAGAGTTTTTTTGAGTTAGTCAAATCCTTTTTTTTAGAATAGACCAAAAAGAAAATTTTTTAAGATTCTGTCTGTTTTGGAAAACTATTTTTTAAACAACAATTTTCCAGAGAAAAATAGTAATGGTAAACCGTAAACCGCAATCATCGCGTAAGCCATAATGGTATATCCTTTTGCCACCAAATCAATAATGCCTACTTGAGCAAGAATCAACGAAGCAACAAGCGCAACCCCAGCAATGAGTGCCTTGGTTGTTTTTTTGAGAGGTTCCGATTTTCGTTCCGTCATTTCCTTTTCTATGCGATGGATAAATGCATGAATCATTCCAGTTGCAGTTTCCACCAGTGTCCATCCCACTACAATTCCAAAAATCACGATGAATATGGGATGAAACGCATTTAACACCATTAACCAAGGCACGGTGGAGGCTAGCACATTTTTATCGGGGTAATATGCCATTAGTGCGAAGTAGGTGAGAAACCAAGGTATGGTCATGAGTAAGCCAGAGATGACACCGGCATAAATACTTTCACGTCTGGAGTGGATTCCTTTGTAGGTAAAAAACGAGGCGGGATACACGGCCAGATTATAACCCACATATAAAATGCCTGTCCAAAGTAATAGCCACAAACTTGGCGCTTCATCCAAATAGCTTGTATCCCACTTCGAAAAAGTGGACATGATTTCTGTTCCTCTGCTTGAAAACACGGCTATCGCAAAAAGAATGTAAGCAGCAAAAAGTGCAATCGTTCCGATCGTTTCCAGTTTGGCGATTACATCATCACCTTTATAGTTGAGGAAACCAACCAACACAATGATTAAGATCACACCAACCCATCTGTTGAATCCTAATGTGCTATTAAGAATTTCTCCGGCAGCAGATGCCATCACAGCAATGATCAGAATGGCCAACATCAGATACACGATCTCATAAGCGAACCATCCTTTGCCGATTAATTTTTTCAACAGCGATTTATAATCATACACTTGCCATTGTCGACACGCTTCCATCGACAAAATGGAAATGAGGGAGAATCCAAAAAAGATAGCGAGCCCGCTGATCCAGCCGCTTGCTCCAAATTTTCCTCCGTATTCAACTATTTCTCGTCCTGTTGCATAGCCACCACCGATGAGGACAGATTGAAGGATGATACCGGGAAGAAGTATTCTTCCGAATCGTGAGGTGCTTTGTGTGAGTTCAGCCAATGTCTTAAAATTTAAGGCGTTAATATAGGAAGAATAGATTGGGATTGATTCGAATAGAAATTTGAAAAAGACCCATGTTACGCAAAATGGCCAAACTATTTTTCAGGTAAGGGAATAACTATGGATTTACCCCTGCTGGTTTAGCACTCCTCACTATTTCTGTTCAGGCCATTCAATCTGCTGTTGCCAATCCGGTGAAGTCGTTGAAGACGGAGTGAGTTTAAAGTTTTTTTATCTTATCTAAAAATTGTTTACAGAAACCTTGATTTCTCCTTCAGAAAAATGTGATGTAGCCCAACATACACCATTATTTACTTCCCCTTTTATATTATAAAACATGAATATTCTTTCGGCTTTTTTGAATACGTGTCTCCTTATAAGATTCGCTATCCATTCAAGGGACGCTTTGTTAACCCTTGATTCAAGTAAGATTTCAATAGTTGCTTTTCTATTTATCCAAGAATAGTCCTTTTCAACTATCGTATATTTTACAGAAGTGGAGCCAGTTACACTTGAAGCGATTTCTTGTAAGTAAGTAAGTCTTTTGTTATAAATATCGTTCATTGGCATAGCATCAAAATCATATGATTTAACTACCTGAATCATTTGGTAATAGTCTATTCCCCTTCCTTGAAGTCGATTCATTATAGCCTCCTTGTTTTTATCTTCCATTCTAAGGCCAAAATAAATTGACTTAACAGCATTGAAGTTGTATGCCTGCTCTCCAAATCGGTCAATTATTAATCTGTGTTCTTCTTCATATTCCCATCTTTTTGATTTATGACAAGCAATCTTTTTAATAATTGATAAAACATCTTGACCAGATTTAGAAACTTCATCTATGCCAATTTGTGGCGGAGTATTCGAATATGATACTGGCAAAGAGTATATTTTTTCCACTTTGTAAGCATCAATCAATACTTCTAAATCATATTCAATACAAAATCCGAAGTGAGAATTAGCATAATGAGCCCACAATAATTCGTCTTTGTAAGTTTTAGACAAAGAGTAAATGCCTATCTCATTTCTTCTGTCAATTAGACTCGTTAAAGCGTCCTTGACTTTTTCAAGATGTTGTTTTGAGTTTGGTTCTAATAGTTTAGAGAATAAGTCAGTCTGCTGATTAAACTTGTCCGAAAAAACCATTGTTTCGCAGGGGTCGTTTAATTTTTTAAAGCTAGGTGCGTAAAAGCAATTTTCTTCAAGTGAATCCAAATCCCTTTTGAACGTCACTTCATCGCCATATCTGTATTTGTAGACTTTCATCTTTTTCTAGCATATCCGAGGCACTCAAAACCCACTCGCCTTCGCCATCTCCCAACCGATGATACTTTTCTTTCGTGTGGAGTTCCATCGATACTCTCCTAAAATTCCATCTTTGCGAATTACTCTGTGACAAGGAATCAAATATGCAATGTGATTGGAACCAACAGCAGAGCCAACCGCCTGCATGGCTTTCGGATTTTGAATGCTTTCGGCAACCCCCTGATAAGTAGTCACTCCACCCATTGGAATTTTTAGAAGAGCGTGCCAGACTTTGATTTGAAAATTTGTTCCTTTAACGAAGACGTGCAACTTACTTTGCGTCATTGCGCCTTTGCGGTTAAAAATTTGATCAATGAAGGAATTTGTCAACTGTTGACCCTGATGAAAAACAGAATTATGCCAGTGCTCTTTCATTTTTTCCAATTCAAACTTCGGATCTTCATCGGTGCTGATAAACGACAGCCAGCAAATGCCACGCTCTGTTACACCAATCAAACAAAGTCCGAAAGGTGTTTCATGCATTCCGTATTCGACACGAATGCCCGAACCTTTTTGTTTATACTCTTGTGGTGTCACCGCTTCAAGCGTAGTAAACAAATCATACACTCTCGATTGACTTGAAAGTCCGGCATGTTCTGCCGCTTCCACTAGGTTCTTGGATTGCTGCAATTTCTCTTTTAGAAAATCTACGGTGAGGTATTGCAAAAACCGCTTCGGACTGATGCCCACCCAATCCGTAAAGATCCGTTGGAAATGAAACGGAGAGAGATGTACTTTTTCGGCCACCTCATCCAACTCCGGCTGACGCTGAAAATTTTTTTCCAGGTACTGAATGGCCTGCTCGATGCGCAGGTAGTTGATATTTTGTTCGATCACCATCATAAAGATATTGTTTTTTGATGTATCAAAATTGATTGATTAGGCTTGTGAACACAACCCGTTTCTTGCTTACCTCACCCCGCCAAAAGCCTTACTACTAGCACAAACATATTCCCTCTCCTGCAGGAGGGGGTGGCTGAATTGGGATAAGGAACGAACTTGGATGGGTGAGATATTTCATGACAATTCTTAAATCCCATTCACATAATTCTGGCAATAATCTTTCAAACATTTTCTTAGCTTTAATGGAAAATAATTTCAGTCTCATGAACCTAAACATTGACGCAGAAAAACAGAATACGTACGATGCCATTGTAGTGGGCACGGGTATCAGTGGCGGTTGGGCCGCAAAGGAATTAACAGAAAAAGGATTAAAAACTTTGGTGTTGGAGCGGGGGCGAGCGGTAAAACACGTGACGGACTATCCGACTATGACAAAAGACCCGTGGCAACTTCCGCTTGCCAATAAGTTACCTGCTGAGGAAATGAAATTTTATCCGGTGCAATCGCGTACCAACTGGGTGAATCAAGCCAACAAACATTGGTGGGTGAAAGACACTGAAAATCCATATACAGAAGTAAAACCGTTTGATTGGATACGAGGATATCATGAAGGTGGCCGCTCTATCATGTGGGGCAAGCAAACATATCGTTTATCAGATCTAGACTTTGAAGCCAATGCAAAAGATGGCGTTGGTGTTGACTGGCCTGTTCGCTATGCGGATATGTCTCCGTGGTATGATTATGTAGAATCTTATATTGGTGTCAGCGGTCGCAACGAAGGACTTGCTCATCTTCCGGATGGAAAATTTCTTCCTCCCATGGAATTAAATTGTGTAGAAGAAGTTTTTCGCGATAAGCTTGCTGAGAAATTTAATGGGCGAAAGCTTACTATCGGTCGCGTTGCGCATCTCACAGCTGCATTGCCTCACGATCCTAACCGTGGAATTTGTCAATCGAGAAATATGTGCGATCGTGGCTGTCCGTATGGTGCCTACTTCAGCAGCAATTCATCAACGTTGCCAGCGGCAACCAGAACAGGTAACATGACATTGCGCCCACACTCTATTGTGCATTCAGTTATCTATGATGAAACAAAAGGAAAAGCGATAGGTGTAAAAGTGCTTGATGCTGAAACAAAAGAGGAGATTGATTTCTTTGCGAAAATTATTTTCTTGAATGCCTCAACACTTGGCAGTACATTCATTTTGCTCAACTCAACATCTAAACGTTTTCCAAATGGCATGGGCAATGGTAGTGATCAACTCGGTCACAATCTAATGGATCACCAATACAGGACAGGTGCCGATGCCAAAGTGGAGGGCTTCGAGGATAAGTATTATATCGGGCGAAGGCCAAACGGAATTTATATTCCCCGTTTCCGCAATGTCGGTAATGATAAGAGAACAGATTTCATTCGTGGATTTGGGTATCAGGGATCGGCCAGTCGCGAGGGTTGGGCAAGAGGTGTAAAAGAAATGGCGTATGGTGAAGAATTAAAAAATTCATTGACGGAACCAGGTGAGTGGAGCATTGGCATTACAGGCTTTGGAGAGTGCCTGCCGTATCATGAAAATAAAGTAAGTATCAATAAGGAGAAGAAAGATGTTTATGGATTGCCGACTTTAAATATCGATGCGGAATGGAAGGCCAATGAAAAAGCAATGCGAAAAGATATGAAGGAAAGTGCCGCGGAAATGTTAGAGGCTGCAGGATTTAAGAATGTTAATATGTACGACAATCCAGATAACATTGGACTTGGTATACATGAAATGGGTACGGCACGAATGGGCAAAAACCCAAAGACGTCTGTGTTGAATAAGTGGAACCAGGTACATGAAGCGAAGAATGTTTTTGTTACAGACGGAGCAGCGATGACTTCTTCTGCTTGTCAAAATCCTTCATTGACTTATATGGCACTTACCGCACGAGCAGCCGACTATGCGGTGAATGAATTGAAAAAAGGAAACTTGTAACTGTATTCTCAAAAATACTAATATGAACAGAAGAGAAGCAATCCAACAAACAGCCCTTGTGTTGGGCTATGCCATAACAGGCCCTGCTTTGGTGGGAGTATTAAACGGCTGCAAGGCTACACCAGAACTTGGCTACCAACCAGTATTCTTCACAGAGGATCAGGCAAACCTGATAGGAGAACTCGCTGAAATTATTTTGCCTAAGACAAGCACGCCCGGAGCAAAAGCAGCTGGCGTGCCCGGTTTTATAGATAGCATGCTAAAAGAAGTTTATCAAAAAGAAGATCAGGATAAATTTTTGAATGGCCTTGCTGAGTTTGATGACGATGCCAAAAAAATATTTGGCAATTCATTCAATGATTGTGATCCAGATGAGCAGAAAGAACACTTTAAGAAGCATCATGATGAGGCACTGTCAAAATCTGCAGATGGTGAATCAACAGGATGGTGGAATACCGGAGGAGGAAGCGACAAGCCTTTTGTTTTAAAAATGAAAGAGCTGACGCTGCTCGGATTTTTCACCAGTGAACCAGGCGCAACCCAGGTGTTGCAATACAACCAGGTACCAGGACCATTTCAGGGATGTGTACCGTTGGCAGATGTTGGTAAGACATGGGCGAGTTGAATAATAGGCAATTGGCAACAGGAAGTAGGCAATAGTTTGGAGTTAAAATCAATTAATAATAAAACATATGCACATGAAGAGGACAATAGTATTGAATTTTATTTTGCTTGCATGCTTAGGTGTTTTTGCACAAGGCAACAATATGGATACGGTGAAAATCCGGCCAGTGAAAGTCACCGACAATATTTACATGTTGAAAGGATCAGGCGGTAATATTGGTGTGTTAATCGGAAAAGACGGGACGTTAATGATTGATGATCAATTTGCTCCCCTGTCGAATAAGATTAATGGAGCGATCAAAACACTTGACCCGGGTGAGATTCGATTTCTGATCAACACGCATCTTCATGGAGATCACTCTGGAGGAAATGAGAACTTCAAGCGGATGGGGGTAACAATTGCTGCTCATGATAATGTACGGCAACGAATGAGTAAGGAGCAAGTGAATCGTCAGAACCAGATAGTTCCGCCCAGGGACAAGAGTGCATGGCCGGAGATTACCTTTTCGGATAAATTGAATTTTCATTTAAACGATGAAGATGTAGTTCTCCATCATTTTGATCCAGGGCACACCGATGGTGACCTGATTGTACAATTTAAAAACGCAAATGTTGTACACACTGGTGATGCCTTCGTACGTTACGGTTATCCATTCATAGATGTTTCAAGTGGAGGATCGGTAAACGGATTCATATCTACATTGGATAAAATCCTACTCTTGATAGACGACAATACGAAAGTCATTCCTGGCCACGGTGAACTGGCCACTAAGGCGGATGTTAAAAAAGTAAGAGACGCAGTAGCAGACATTCGCGATCAGATAGCTGCTGCCTTGAAGAAGGGAAAGAAAATGGAAGACATTCCAGCTTTGGGCATTACCGATAAGTACGATGCCGATTTGGGAAAAGGTTTTGTAAAAGGAAAAGATTTTGCATTGATGATTGCGGGTACTATTGTGAATACTTCAGGAAAGTAATTTCCATTTCACATATGCCTTTCGCAGGCAATGACCACAAGGACGGAAGCCAAGTTGTATGGCTTCCGTTTCGTTTTTAAAGAATACGCGATTTTCTTTTTTCATTCGCTTACCCGATGTACAAGTAGCAAGCCATAGATTTTTAATCGAACATTTCCGGCAATAGTAATTGTTCCATTTCTGAAATGTTTTGATAGCTCTTCCTTTGTAAGTTGTTGATGTACTAACATTTTCAAATCAACTAATTTTCAAATCATCAAATTAAAACGCATCATGAAAAATAATTCCCAACGCATAACGTACACCTGATTTTACTTCACTTATACCATGTTTCATGTTCGCACGATAGTAGCCCTTTGTTCCCTTGACTGGCCTGAAATTGGTAGTGAAGATGACAGCATCACCTTGATCTGGTGTTAATACCTCTGCCTTGGATTGCGCACGCGGAATTTGTTCAGTTAAAACGAATTCACCACCTTCAAAATCACGACCATGTTGAGTCAATGCTAGTACAACCTGAAATGGGAAATAGACCTCCCCATATAAATCTTGGTGCAAGGTGTTGTAGCCGCCAGTCTCATAGCGCAAGATCAATGGAGTAGGTCTAATTTGTTGATGTGCTTTACAGATATCAATCAGTTGTTGGTGTTTTTCTGGATAGATTGTAGTTAATGAAAGTTTTTGCATCCACTCGTTCGCAAGAGTTGAAAGCGGCTGATACAATTCTTCGCGCAGAAACTGAAGGGCTGGAGGCAATGGATAATTGAAATATTTGTACTCACCTTTACCAAATCTGTATCTTTGCATATTGATTACATTCCGATAAAGATGATTATCTGAATACATTCCTGACAGATGTTCGCATTCTTCTTTTGAAAGAACACCTTTAATAGACGCGTAGCCCTTTTCATTAAGGGATTGATAAATTGAATTCCAATCCATGCTTTCGATATTCTTCATTGTTTTTGATCAAAAGTCTGGCTTGTGGCGAGGACACTCAACCCGTTTCTTGCGAACTAAAGTCACATCAACAGTAAATTGGCAGATTGTCTTTATACTTGCAGATGCAGAAAATTTCGCTTTCAACGCCCGCAGAATTTAGTTTCGATTTGTGTTTATCTTTTTTGAAACGCTCACCACGCGAGGTGCTTCATAGAATAGAAGAGGAATCTGTTGTTAAGGCAATTTATGTAGATGATGAAATTGTTGTCTTCCGAATTCGTCATCAGGAAAATACATTGCAGATTGAATTTTTGACGAAGAAGGTTTCAACAAGCATTAGGAAGACGGTTTCTGATTATGTGCGCGAATGGTTTGATCTGGAGACTGATATAAAACCGTTCTATACAATGGCCAGGAGGGATGACTTACTGAAGGATCTTGTCAAGAAGTATTTTGGTTATCGAATTATTGGACAGCCTGATTTATTCGAGTCTATCATTTGGGCAGTACTGGGACAGCAAATCAATTTGCAGTTTGCTTATACGCTGAAGCAAAGATTTGTAGAGCAATTTGGAGGATCTATTGAGATAAATGATCAAAAGTATTTTTTATTTCCGTCACCGGAAGTTGCGGCACAAATCACTGCTGATCAATTGCTGCCCCTTCAATTTTCAAGACAAAAGGCTGCCTATACTATTGGAATTGCAAAAGCTTTTGCTGACGGTGAATTATCAAAACAGAAACTGACAGGTTTACCCTTAAAGGAAGCCAAAGAAGAACTCATTAAAATTAAGGGCATTGGCAACTGGACAGCTAATTATGCGTTGATGAAAACTTTTCGTCATCCGGATGCTTTTCCGTTGGAGGACGCTGGCGTTCACAATGCGATTAAGAATTTAATGAACCTCAAATCGAAGCCCAGTCTTGACCGGGTAAAAAAGATCTATAGGAAATACAAAGGCTGGGAGGCGTATGCTACTTTGTATTTGTGGAAGAGTCTATAAAACTTACTCGCTGACTAAATACTCTCTACTTGTTCTGCTACGGGCATTTCAGCTCAATGGTTGTTCTAAACTTAACTTTTATTTAACAAATACTTTCAGAAGGCTAAAATATTTCCCTATCGGAAAAGACTATAGCAATAAACACATTCATCATGAAAAGTAAAATGGTTTTTAAGATCGTAGCAATCATCTTTGGTGTGTTTGCGGTCATTTCGGTAGGGAAGGGAATTATGTGGTACAAATGGTCTCACCTGACCGTTCAGGAGAAGGCGACTAAGATCACTGAGCGAATGTCAAGCAAGCTTGATTTGACAGATGAACAGAAAGAAAAAGTGTTAACACTCAATCTTGAAAAGGTAGCCACATTTGAAAGTAAGGACTTCTGGAAGGGTCGTAAACACGGGCATCATGGAAAATCGAACCTGGCTTATCAGGAGTGGCGAAATGAAATGAAACAAATTCTCACTGATGAGCAAGAAAGGAAAATGAAATTGTGAAGTTGGTTGGAGGGAAAGTGAAGCGAGCGCAAAACAGCGCTCGCTTTTTTATTTAACCTGTATCTATGAAAATAATTCTGAATTAAAATATACCTGACCCTTTAGAGGTTATCTGCAACACATCACGGTCATGACTGTATTTTTCCACACACTGATTGTCGAAAAACATAGTTGCACCATTTGCTGCAGAATATTTTTGCCATACGGGTAAACCTTTGTGACCTGGATGGCCGGTTCTAGCAAAGTTGATCCAAGACTGACTCATTTTGTCAGCCAACATATAAGCATCCTTTCCACCTCCCGTCATTTCTTCACTTCTGCTTATGGTATTAAATACAAACGGAAGTTCCATACAATGCATAGCCTTGTATTCGCCATCAAAAATTGGAGACTGCCACGTGAACATATACATGTAAACTGGAGCTGCGCTATTCGCGGATTTGATATTTGCCTGTGTTACCATTCCGGGCCGGAACATACCATCAATGTCAATCAGATCCGTTGGTTTTGTATCATTTGGATATGCTTTTTTAACCGCTGCGATGTACGCATCTGTTTTATCCCCATATTGTTTCTGTAAATATGTGGTGACCTCCGCTAAGGAAGCTTTTCGCAAACCAGGATTTCGTAGCGATGGCATAAATTCATTTTTAGTAGAGCCGATCAAGAGAGGAACATTATCAGAGAGCGCCAATGCTTTTGGATCAGCTGGCTGATAAGGTAAGAATGCACCATCTAAGATGGGGCTCCATCCAAAACGAAATCCAGTCATAGGCTTTCCTTCGGCTGCCAATTGTTCGCGAACCTTTTGTAAAGCCCGTTGTCCGGCTGCTGCTAATTTTTCATATGGTACTTTTTGAATGGAATCGACTTTGGAAGGAATTAATCCTAATTCATTCATAACAGCAGAGCCAATTCTTTTCGTGATCGCCTGATCCTGGAAGTCAGCCCAGATGCCGCTCTCAACTATAGCTTTATGAAATAATCCTTTTGCAGAGGGGGAATTCATAAGCGTTGTTACTTTGCCACCACCACCTGATTGGCCGAAGATGGTGACGTTGTTGGGATCACCACCAAAATTTGAAATGTTATTTTTCACCCACTCTAATGCGACTACTAAATCTAACATGCCAACATTAGGTGATGCCTTATATTTTTCTCCAAACTCTGATAGATCGAGAAAGCCAAGAATGTTGAGGCGATGATTCACAGAAACCAAAACAATGTCTCCTTTCTTGCTGATGCTCTCGCCATCCGTTGAAGGCAATTCTTGTGACGAACCTGCAGAGTAACCTCCACCGTGTAACCACACCATCACAGGCCTTTTCTTTCCATCATTGATTCCTTGTGTCCAAACATTTACGCGTAAACAATCTTCGTTAGGATATCCCCAATCGTGGTGAAACAGGAACTCGCTTTCATCACCGACCTGAGTAGTGGGGTTCATTAAAGGGCAAACTGGTCCATAACTTGTCGAACTTCTTACACCTTCCCATGAAGTTGGTTTAACAGGTGGAGCGAATCGCTTTGCCTGTGCGTAGGGAATACCCTTATAGGTATACGTGCCATTGTGAACATAGCCTCTTACTTTACCGCTTTCCGTTTGGACAATCGCTACATCGGCACCAGTTACAATCGGCAATGTGGATGAGGTTGCCTTCTGACCAATTGCTGCAAATGGCAAAAGCGGGAGAATGAGAAAAAGAAATGTGTTACGTATTTTTTTCATGGGATTAGATAGTTTGATAATGGATACTGCTGACTTCAATGTGTTGAAACTACACAATAATCCCTGAATGCAAAATACCTTACTACCAAATTATGATGAATGGTTTTAACGGAATTGACATTCCCATTTCTTAATGAGAAAATCAGAGATAATTAAATAACCTCCCAGGGAGAGTTCTTTATTTTACCATGGCGGTTTTGACAGTTTCGGCTACACCTTGTGAATAAGAAGTTGGTTTGAAATCGAAAGCTTTTTCAAACTTACTACTATCAAAAAGATAATCTGCCTCACTTTGGTAGAGCATTTCAACAGCTTCTTTTATGTTCGTGTCGAAAAGACCGGCCATCCGGATCATCCATTTTGGCAACACCATATAATTTGGCTTGACACCAAATTCTTTGGCCGCCAGTTCAATGAATTGCTTTCCCGTTAACACGTTTCTATCAGTTGGAGCATGCCAAACTTGATTGAAAGCTGATTCAGTATTACCCAATAGGGCAGTTGCCTTGCCCGCATCTGGCGTGTAGGAGAAGGAATGTCTCGTGTGGTCATTTAACATCCATTGTGCTTTTTTTCCGGCCGCCAGGTTCTTAAACAGCATGGCATCAGTAAAGCTTAATGGCGTATTCGGTCCATAAAAATCTGCACCCCGAACAATCATTGCTTGAAGATTTCCATTTTTTATTTCACGTAACAATGTTTCTTCAATCTTAGCACGCACTTCTCCTTTTTTACTGCATGGGTTGAATGGCGTTTCTTCATTGAACCAACCTGTCACTTTTCCGTATGGATATACATTGCTGAAGAACACCAGTTTTGTATTATGTTTTTTACAAGCTGCAATCACATTGTTCATGACGACAGGCCATTGCTCACTCCATACTTTAGTACTATAAGGCAAGCCGGCAGTGAGATACGCAATTTTTGATCCAGCCACCGCTTTGTCGGTTTGCTCGGCATTGTGCAGATCAGCCGATAGAGTTTGATCAGTTGGATTAATCTTTTTTGGATTTCGACTTACCAATCTGATTTGATTTGTGTAGGCGGGCAATGCTTTAACAAGATTGTTTCCGATCACTCCGTTGGCTCCAAGGATAGTTTGCATAGGTTAGTTGGGGATTATTAACTTTAGTCAAAGACGTTTGACCAAAGTTATTATTTTTGATTGATACTTTTTTTTGAGGAGTGCCCCAAGGTGTACGACACTTTTGCAAGTTAGGCTTCTGCATGCGTAAGCGGGCAAGGGATTGCAGTGGAAAGCCTCCCGAAAAATGACAGGATAAGCTCCGTGTGTTGGGCTTGTGCCGAGCCGGATTAGCCTAACGGACAGATAGGCTTGGAACGAAAAGCCCAGTGGCCTTGCGTTTCGCTTGGCCATGCCCCCAAATTACAAAACAGTTGTACACCCAGTCTCCAACCTTAGTAAGCTATCTTTGAATTTAATTCTACCTTACTAATAATGGCATATTGGCAACCAATACCAGCAGGTCATCATCATTCACCTGCTTCTGTTCATCGGCAAGAAGAAGAAAATTTTCGTAAAGCGTGTTAAGTTCATCTCCTTCCACACGATAGCCTATTAATTCCACACGGTGCCTCAACGCAGCACGTCCACTTCTGGCCGTCAATACAATTGAGGAAGAAGGAACTCCTACATCGGCAGGGTTAATGATTTCATAATTTTCAGCGTGCTTCAGGAAACCATCCTGATGTATACCAGATGAGTGAGCGAAAGCATTTGCGCCTACAATGGCCTTGTTGGCCTGCACTGGCATGCGCATCATGCTAGAAACTAATTGACTGATATCAAATATTCGTTCTGATTTAATATTGGTGTACAAACCCAAATCTTTATGCACTTGAAGTACCATAGCAACTTCTTCCAACGAAGTGTTTCCAGCGCGCTCGCCAATGCCGTTAATAGTTACTTCCGCCTGCCTTGCTCCATTTGTTAATCCTGCAATTGTATTCGCAGTTGCCAAGCCCAAATCATTGTGACAATGAACAGAAATTACAGCCTTGTCAATGTTCTTTACATTTTCAACTAAATACTGAATGCGCTTTCCATACAAATGAGGTAAACAATATCCTGTGGTATCCGGAATGTTCACAACATCGGCACCTGCAGAAATGACGGCTTCAATTAATTGTCCGAGGAAAACCAAATCAGCGCGGCCAGCATCTTCAGCAAAAAATTCAACCTCGTACCCTTTTGCTTTCGCATATTTGACTGCCCAAACTCCTTGCTCTAATACCTGTTCACGGCTTGATTTGAATTTATGTTTGATGTGAACATCAGAGGAGCCGATTCCAGTATGAATGCGACCATGCTTGGCATGATGCAATGCTTCAGCAGCAACATCAATGTCATCTTTCTTGGAACGGGTAAGTCCACAAACAGTAACATTCTTTACCGCTTTCGAAATTTCCACAACCGAAAGGAAGTCACCTGGACTTGAAATGGGAAACCCCGCTTCAATGACATCCACACCAAGTTCTTCGAGTTCTCTGGCAATGATTACTTTTTCTTCAGTTTTCAATTGACAGCCAGGCACTTGTTCGCCATCGCGAAGGGTGGTGTCGAAGATTTGAATTTTGTTTGCCATATGAATTACGATTATGGTTTCTTGATTCTAGATCTATATTGACTTATTGAACTATTGCGGTTACTAATTCACTTTCAAGTTGCTCGCATACTTTCGCGCCCATCTGTTGCGTGTTAAGTATTTTGCTCTTTTCTGTTTTACTATCAGCAATGTCAGTTGTTCGATAACCATTTTTCAATGTTTGCTGAACGGCTCGTATAACTGCTTCTGATTCTTTTTTTAAACCAAAAGAAATGTCGAGTAGTAATGCAGCTGATAAAATGGAGGCCAATGGATTCGCGATCCCCTTTCCGGTAATGTCGTGCGCACTTCCGTGAATCGGCTCATACAAACCAACTTTATCACCTACAGAAGCAGAGGCTAACATTCCCATTGAGCCGGCAATTTGAGATGCTTCGTCTGTAAGAATATCTCCAAATAAATTTCCTGTAACTACCACATCAAAGCTTCTTGGATTCTGAATGAGCTTCATAGCAGCAGAATCCACAAACTGATGTTCAAGTTGCACATCAGGATATTGTTTGCCCACTTCCTGAACGGTTTCTCTCCACAGTCTTGAGCTCTCCAATACATTGGCTTTGTCCACCGAAGTAACTTTTTTCTTCCTTGTTCGCGCTGCCTGAAATGCTTTGTGGGCAATGCGTTCCACTTCATAGCGCTGATAGATCATCATATCATACGCAGTATTTCCATCATCTTTTCTTCCACGCTCTCCGAAATACACATCACCGGTCAGTTCACGAAAGAATAGAATGTCAGAACCTTTTAATATTTCAGGTTTAATACTGGAGGCTTCTAGTAGTTCGTCAAAAAGTTTAATAGGCCTAAGGTTGGCATACAAGCCAAGTTCCTTGCGCATTTTCAAAAGCCCTTGCTCTGGTCTTACTTTTAAGGTAGGATCGTTATCGTATTTAGGATGACCAACCGCCCCGAATAGGATGGCGTCACAGTTTTTCAGTTTAGTCAATGTTTCGTCAGGCAATGGATTACCGGTGGCCTCAATAGCGTCATGACCGATAACAGCTTCATCAAATTCAAACGTATGCCCAAAGCCTTTTGCAATTATCTCCAATAATTTTTTGCCCTCGGTAGTCACTTCTTTGCCGATGCCGTCACCAGGGAGGATTACAATTTTTTTCTTCATTCTTTATTTCGTTGTTTGTTGTTAGTTGATGGTTGTTCGTATTGCGACTAACGAACAACCACCAACGAGCAACGATTATCAGTGTGCTAAATCAAATTCTCTAATCTCTTTGTTCAAACTCAACAGATAATCAATATCATCATATCCGTTAATCAAACACGTCTTCTTATATAAATTGATATCAAATTTTTCTTTTACTGCTCCGATCTGAAGGATTTGATTTTCAAGATCTACTATAATCTCGCTGGTTGGTTTTTCTTCAATGGCAGTTAGCAATTGCTTCAGAAATTTGTCCGAGACCACAATTGGCAATAATCTATTGTTAAGTGCATTATTCTTAAAGATATCGGCAAAGAAACTTGACACGACCACACGGAATCCAAAATCGTAGAGAGCCCAGGCAGCATGCTCGCGACTACTTCCGCATCCAAAGTTCTTTCCGGCCACTAAAATCTTTCCTGCATACTTTGGATTGTTCAACACAAAATCTTTGACAGGATTGTTGTTGCTATCATAACGCCAATCGCGGAAAAGATTATCGCCAAAACCTTCGCGCGTTGTTGCTTTTAAGAAACGTGCCGGAATTATTTGATCGGTGTCAATATTCTCTACTGACAGTGGAACTGCGGTTGATTTTAATGTGGTGAATTTATCTTTGCTCATTTTTTCATTGTGGTTGTTCGTTGTTGGTTATTCTCGATTAACGAACAACCAGCAACGAACAACGATTTAAACCATTTCTCTTACATCTGTTACCCTTCCTGTAATCGCTGCAGCTGCTGCACTTAACGGACTTGCCAAAAAAGTACGTGACTTGGGGCCTTGTCTTCCCTCAAAATTTCTATTGGAAGTACTGATGCAATACTTTCCAGCTGGTACTTTGTCTTCATTCATACCCAAACATGCGGAGCAACCTGGACTTCTTAATTCAAAACCTGCTTGTTCAAAAATTTTATCGAGTCCTTCTTTGCGTGCTTGCTCTTCTACTTGTTTGGATCCAGGAACCACCCACACTTCTACATTTGACGCTTTTGTTTTTCCTTTTACCATGTCAGCCACTAAACGCAAATCTTCGATCCGTGCGTTGGTACAACTTCCAATGAAGACATAGTCAATTGCTTTTCCAAGGAGAGAAGATCCCGGTTCAAGACCCATGTATTCCAATGACTTTGTAAAAGAGGCTTGTTCGCTGATTTCTTTTAATTCGCTCACAGTAGGAATACGATCTGTTACTTTCATACCCATGCCTGGATTCGTTCCATACGTAATCATGGGGGCGATGTCGGCAGCATCAAATTGTAAGACAGAATCATAAGTGGCGCCTTCATCGGTAGCAAGTTTCTTCCATTCGGAAACAGCTTTATCAAACTTCTCGCCTTGTGGGGCGAACTTTCTTCCTTTGATGTAGTTGAATGTCGTGTCATCAGGTGCAATCAATCCACCACGCGCGCCCATTTCGATGCTCATGTTGCAGATCGTCATTCTAGCTTCCATGGAAAGATTACGGATGGCGTCTCCAGCGTACTCCACAAAAAAGCCAGTGGCTCCACTGGCTGAAATTTTTGATATGACGTATAAAATAATATCCTTGCTGACGACACCCTTACCCAATTTACCATTGATCTCAATCTTCATGGTCTTGGGTTTGTATTGCAAAATACACTGAGTGGCTAATACTTGCTCTACTTCGCTTGTGCCGATACCAAAGGCAATGTTTCCAAATGCACCATGCGTGGATGTATGACTGTCGCCACATACAATGGTCATACCAGGCAATGTCAGACCTAATTCTGGTCCTATGATGTGAACAATACCTTGAAAGGGATGACCAAGATCATACAACTCAACTCCAAACTCTGTGCAATTCTTTCTCAGCGTTTCTACCTGATGACGAGATAATGCTTCTTTGATTGGAAGATGTTGATCCTTTGTAGGAACATTGTGATCGGCAGTGGCTGTTGTGCGCGAAGTATTGAAAACTTTTATACCTCTTTTCTTTAATCCATCAAATGCCTGCGGGCTTGTAACTTCATGTATAAAGTGCCGATCAATGAATACTGCATCGGGATAACCTTCTGCATGTTTCACTACATGACTGTCCCAGATTTTCTCAAAAATAGTTTTCGGTTTTTGTACGCTCACAACAATCGTTAGTTTGGCCTATGGTCTTAAAAATGAAAGCGCCCTGTTGTATGGACGTAAATTTACGTGTACAACAGGGCGTTTTCGAGTTTTACTTTTCGGTTACGAATATGCTAATTTTTAGCTTGAAGGCTTTCCATTTATTCAAAAATATTTTGAAAACCGCTTACGAGTGTTAGTAGAATTTTAACACTAATGGCACTGCCTATGAATGCATTAAACGTTGAGGTTAATATTCATCAAACAAAAATTGTATGTTTATGGCTCTTGGTTTCTGCAGAGGATAACGAGCAAAAAATTCCCGGTAACCTTTACCACCACGGCAACGGCAACTTCAAGTCATTGACTGAATCGATTACCATGTCCGGCTTAAAGGCGTAGCGGGAAAGAGTTTCTTTTTTTGTAATTCCACTTAGGACTAAAATTGTTTTATAGCCCATCTGCACACCACCTCGAATATCTGTATCCATCGTATCACCAATGATGGTTGTCTCTGCGGTTTCTAGCCCAAGTGCTTTGCGTGCAGAACGCATCATCACCGGACTTGGTTTGCCTACAACAAAAGCTTTTACGCCAGTTGCTTCTTCAATCATGGCGCTAGTGGCTGCAATACCTAAATTATCCCATCCTTTTTTCTTAGGCGATGGGTCGCGATTGGTGATCACGAATTTGGCACCTGCTAAAACCATGTCCACGGCTTTCTGCACCATCTCTAGCGTGAAATTTCTTCCTTCACCTAAAACCACAAAATCTGGATCGGAGTTAACAAGCGTAATGCCATTTTCATGTAGACTAGAAATTAATCCTCCTTCTCCAAGAACAAAGGCAGTACCTCTGGGTATCTGGCTTGCCAGAAATTTTCCCGTAGCCATAGCGCTCGTGTATACGTGATCTTCACTCACTTTAATTCCCATTTTATCTAATTTGCGCACAGCATCTACTCTGGTGCGCTGGCTATTGTTCGTCATGAACATGAATGGAATCTTTTGCTCCAGCAATCGCAAGATAAATTTATCTGCGCCCGGTATTAAAGCATCACCGCTATAAATTACCCCGTCCATATCAATCAATAATCCTTGCGCCATTTGTTCGATGTTTAGGTAGACAAGATACTGCTTTTATTGAAGAGGTTTAACAATAAAATCAATTCAATGGAATCGATTTAGGGTTTTGCTATTCTGTTCTGACTTGAAGAATCGGAATCAAAAAATTATTGTCTACACCAGATACTCAAACAAATTCTCGTTTTGATTTACGAGCGTGTAGTTGAGTTTATGATTGTTCATCCGTTCAATCAAAGAAGAGAAGTCCTCTTTTGATTTTACCTCAATGCCAATCAAAGCAGGACCGGTTTCTTTGTTATGTTTTTGAATGAATTCGAAACGAACAATATCGTCATTGGATCCAAGAATATGGTTGACAAATTCTTTCAGCGCTCCTGGCCTTTGTGCAAAACGTACTATGAAGTAATGTTTTAATCCTTCGAACAACAGAGACCGTTCTTTAATCTCTTGCATTCTGTCGATATCATTATTACCTCCGCTTAGAATGCAAACTACCTTTTTGCCTTTCAGCCGATCTCCATATTGATCTAATGCCGCAATGGCAAGCGCTCCAGCCGGTTCAGCAACAATTGCATCTTCATTATATAGTTGCAGAATAGTGGAACTAACTTTTCCTTCCGGAACTAAAAGCATATCTGAGATTACGTCTTTGCAAATTGCAAAGGTAAGATCTCCCACTTTTTTCACCGAAGCTCCGTCTACAAATCGTTGGATAGAATCCAATACTACTGGCTTGCCGGCTTTTAGCGCCTCCTTCATGGAAGGAGCACCTTGGGGCTCTACTCCAATAATTTTTGTTTGAGGTGAATAGGTTTGAAAATAACTGCCTAACCCAGCACAAAGTCCACCACCACCAATAGGAACAAATACGTAATCAATGTTTGATTGCTCTTCTAAAATTTCTTTGCCTACTGTTCCTTGTCCTTCCATTACTTTAATGTGATCGAAAGGAGGGATGAAAACGTTGTTATTTAGTTGAGCGTATTCCAAAGCATGAGCCTGACATTCATCAAACGTATCACCAACCAAAACAATTTCAGTATTGTTGCCACCAAACATTTTCACCTGGTTGATCTTTTGCTTAGGTGTAATGGCAGGCATGTAAATCACTCCTTTTATATTGAGGAGTTTGCAAGAAAAAGCTACGCCTTGTGCATGATTACCAGCGCTGGCGCACACAACTCCTCTATTCCTTTGCTCTTCTGTAAGGCTTTGAATTAAATTATAAGCTCCACGAATTTTATAGGAACGAACAACCTGTAAATCTTCTCGTTTCAAATAGACCTCGCACCCGAATTTCTCAGAGAGCTTGCGATGAAACTGAAGTGGGGTTTTTAAAACCACAGGTTTCAACACTTCGTAAGCTGCGTTGATGTCAAGATTAAATGCTTTTGTGGATGTCATGACGGAGATGTTCAATTATTTTTTAACGGCAACAATTATTCCTGTTGCCCAAACTTGCTTTGTTAATCTTAAATCAGTTCTCTTCTCCAGCAGGTTCACCAGGTTGATTGCTTTTTCATGGTGACCTTCAGGCCAGTTAAGTTGGGGAAGCATGTCGTCTATAATATAGAGCCCTCCCTTATTTAACATCGTCAAGACTTCATCTAGAAGAAGATATTTTCCATGCCAGGTATCAGCAAAGATGTAATCGTATTTTTGGTTACGATTTCTTTCCACCCATTCTCCACCATCTGTGCAGATAAGCTTTAAGCGCTTATCATTTCCTAAAGATGATTGAGCGATTTCCAGAAACTTCGGATCGTTGTCGATTGAAGTGAGTGTCGAACTTTCATCCATGCCATCCAGTATCCACGAAGTCGATAAGCCTGTGCCTGTTCCAAGTTCAATAAATTTGCTTCTTGGCTTTGAGCTCGCTAATGTTCTCAGCAATGAACATGTCAATACATCAGACGCCATGGTAAAGCCAGAGAGCTTTGTGGCTTCGTTGATGGTGTTGTAAGCTTTTGGAAATTGTTGATGGATTGTCTCTATCATTCGTTGTTGGTTGTTCGTTTTTGGTTACTCGCAATTAACGAACAACCGATAACGAGCAACGATCTAATTAATCATGCTTGCTTCAACACTTGCTTTTTCAGGTCTCAGTTTTCTAACGGCTGCACCTGCTTGCCACAATTCGCTTTCGCGAACTTCTTTCAATTCTTCAGCTAGCTTTTCGCGATAGTCTGGTTTGCTACACGTTTCGATTGTGCGTTTTGCTTCCGCACCACTCGCTACGCTATCATAAAGTTCTTTAAACACGGGAAGTGTTGCCGCCTTGAATTTCTTTTTCCAATCCAATGCGCCACGTTGCGCGGTAGTTGAGCAGTTCGCGTACATCCAATCCATTCCGTTCTCGGCAACGAGTGGCATTAAACTTTGTGTGAGCTCTTCAACTGTTTCATTGAATGCTTCAGATGGAGTATGTCCTTTTGAACGAAGCACTTCGTATTGTGCTTCGAAAATTCCAGCAATAGCGCCCATCAGCGTTCCGCGTTCACCAGTTAAATCTGAATACACTTCTTTTTTGAAATCGGTTTCAAAAAGATAACCAGCACCCACACCGATACCTAATGCAATAGCTTTCTCAGTCGCTTTACCACTGGCATCTTGAAATACTGCATAACTCGCATTAATACCTTTTCCTTGCAAAAATAATCTGCGCACCGAAGTGCCAGAGCCTTTAGGGGCGGCCAAAATAACATCTATATCTGTAGGAGGTATAATGCCGGTTTGTTCTTTGAAAGTAATTCCAAAGCCGTGTGAAAAATATAGTGTCTTGCCGGTAGTCAGAAATGGTTTCAGCGTTGGCCAGGCGGCAATTTGCCCTGCATCTGATAATAGAAATTGAACGATCGTACCGCGCTTTGCGGCCTCGTTAATTTCAAACAATGTTTCACCGGGAACCCAACCATGCGCAACAGCTTTATCCCATGTTTTGGAACCTTTGCGTTGTCCAACAATTACGTTGAATCCATTGTCACGCAAATTCAGCGCCTGTGCCGGACCTTGTACACCGTATCCAATTATTGCGATGGTTTCTTTTTTTAAAACACCCAATGCTTTTTCCATTGGAAACTCTTCACGCGTAACTACTTCTTCCAGTGTTCCGCCAAAATTGATCTTTGCCATTTTTTTAGTTTATTAGTTATTATTGTTCGGTTAAAGATTATTCATTTGTTGGGCGGCAGCCGGGCTATCCGCTACAAGTCCGTCTGCGCTTAATCCAACGCACTTCGGGCTTTTCGCTACTATCCCTGCCGCGAGGTTAGTCCACATCCACAATTTTTTCGCTGAGTTCAAAATAAAGATTACTTCCTTCATAGGCCTTTACGCTCTCCACTTCAATTAATTTTTCTAATTGCACAGTCACTTTTTCAATCATATCGTGCGTGGTAAAAAGCAACATGATCACTCCACCTCTTCGAAAATCATTTTCATTTTCGTGAGCCATCAGTTTTTTGATCCTTACTCTTCTCCGGTTTAAAATATTGATGATCCTATTCAGGACAGAAAAATTATTGTCGGATGTCAGCTCTAGTGTGAATTCTTGTTTCATGCAAGCCTTATTTTTTTGGTATTTCCAATATTACTTCGCCAACACCCGCCCCTGCTGGAACCATGGGAAACACGTTATCTTCTTTTCCAACAACAACCTCTAAGAAATAAGGTGTTTTGGCTTCCAACATTTCGCGTATGCCATCCTGCAGATCTTCTCTCGCAACAACTTTACGAGCAGGAATAGAATATGCCTCGGCAATTTTTATGAAATCCGGATTGATCATTTCTGTAAATGAATATCGTTTCTCATGAAAGAGTTGCTGCCATTGGCGCACCATTCCCAGGAAACTATTATTTAATACGATGATCTTCACAGGAATTTTATACTGCATGATGGTACCCAATTCTTGTACGGTCATTTGATATCCACCATCGCCAATAACCGCTACAACTTGTTGTTTTGGCAATGCGAGTTTAGCGCCCATCGCAGCAGGTAACGCAAAGCCCATGGTACCAGCTCCACCTGAGGTGACGTTTGTTCTGGGATTCTTAAATTGATAATAGCGAGAAGCTGTCATTTGATGCTGACCAACATCCGTTACTAGTATCGCCTCTCCATTTGTTTGGTTGGACAAATGGTTAATTGCTTCACCCATCTTTATTTCACCAGTGGAATTGAATTCGTGGTGGATGACCTTATCGTATTCTTCCTGATTGAGTTTACGAAAGCTATTGATCCATTCTGTATGTTGGCCTGGCTGAACTAATTTTGTTAATGCCTCTAATGCCTCTTTGGCATCCGCATTGACGGCAACATCTGCTCTAATTATTTTATTGATTTCGGCTCTGTCAATTTCGATGTGAATGACTTTGGCTTGCTTGGCATATTTGCTTACGTTTCCCGTTACCCGATCATCGAAGCGCATACCCACAGCAATGAGTACATCGCACTCATTTGTTTTAATATTTGGCCCATAGTTGCCATGCATGCCCAGGTATCCAACATAATTTACATGATCGGTTGGAAAAGCGCCCAGCCCAAGCAATGTGCTTGCCACAGGAATGCCTGTCTTTTCGGAGAAGGCAATTAATTCTTTTGAAGCACCTGAAAGTAAAATTCCTTGTCCGGCAAGTATATAAGGTTTTTTCGCTTTGTTAATTAATTCTGCTGCTGCTTCAACTTGCAATAGTTGCAAAGCAGGTTTCGGTTTATATGTGCGAATACTTTCACACTTTTTATATTCCTGAAAATCGAATATTTCGTTCTGGGCATTTTTTGTAATGTCAATCAACACAGGGCCGGGTCGTCCTGTTGTTGCAATATGAAATGCTTTTGCAACAGCATCAGCAATATCTTTTGCTTCTGTTACCTGCACATTCCATTTGGTAACAGGAATGGTAGTATTGATAACATCTGTTTCCTGAAATGCATCTGTACCTAATAAATGAGCAAATACTTGACCCGTTATACATACCAAAGGGGTTGAATCAATTAACGCGTCTGCTAATCCTGTAACAAGATTTGTTGCGCCTGGGCCAGATGTTGCGAATACTATTCCTGGTCGACCGGACACACGAGCAAAACCTTGTGCGGCATGAATAGCTCCCTGCTCATGTCGCACTAGTATGTGTGTGAGTTGATCTGAATAATGATACAAGGCATCATAAATCGGCATGATTGCACCACCTGGATATCCAAAAATGGTATCCACCTTTTCGGCTACAAGGCAACGCAACAAAGCTTCCGATCCAGAAATCTTTTCTTGGGTTGGCACAACAACTCTTTCTTTTTCTTTAGTCTTCGTCAGTAACGCATCCATCGGCTGCAGTTTTTACGTGTTTGGCATATTTATATAAAACACCACTAGTCACGCGAAGTGAAGGTGCTTTGTAATGCGACCTTCTTATCGCAATTGTTTTTTCATCTACAAGTAAATTGATCTGATGCTTCTTCACATCAATTTCAATCCAGTCATTATCTTCCACTAATCCAATCAATCCTCCCTCAAACGCTTCAGGTGTTATGTGGCCGATTACAAATCCATGCGATCCTCCTGAAAATCTTCCATCGGTAATCAACGCAACACTTTTACCAAGACCAGAACCCATGATCAAACTTGTGGGCTTTAACATTTCAGGCATACCTGGTGCTCCTTTCGGACCTACATTGCGTATAACCACTACATCGCCCTCTTTTATTCTGCCAGACTTAACTCCTTCCACCACATCAAACTCACCATTAAAAACCCGAGCAGTTCCTTTAAATCTTTCTCCTTCCTTCCCTGTGATTTTTGCAACAGATCCTTTCTCTGCAAGATTTCCATAAAGAATCTGTATGTGACCTGTTTTTTTTATTGCCCTTTCAAAGGGGACAATAATATCTTGCTTTTCGAAATCCAGATCCCTGGCGTTTGCTACATTTTCGGCAATGGTTTTTCCTGTTACTGTAATGCAATCGCCATGCAGGAATCCTTTTTGCAACATATATTTCATTACAGAAGGAACACCTCCAACGTTGTGAAGCGCTTCCATTAGATATTTTCCACTAGGTTTCAAATCTGCAATAAGCGGGGTTTTGTCAGAAATGCGCTGAAAATCCTCTTGGTTGATTTTGATGCCTACACACTGAGCCATTGCAATTAAATGAAGTACGGCATTGGTTGAGCCGCCCAACACCATGACAATAGTGATTGCATTTTCAAATGCCTTGATGGTCATGATGTCTCTCGGCTTCAAATCTTTTTCTAATAACAACCGAATTGCTTTTCCCGCCTCTTCACACTCGGCTGATTTCTCTTTACTCAATGCGGGATTAGAAGAGGAGTAGGGTAGCGCCATTCCCAATGCTTCGATGGCAGAAGCCATTGTATTGGCAGTATACATACCGCCACATGCGCCTGCTCCTGGACAAGAATTTTGTATGATGCCTTTAAAATCTTCTTCTGAAAGTTTGCCTTGCATTTTTTCGCCCAATGCTTCAAACGAAGAAATAATATTCAATTCTTTTCCCTTGTAATGACCGCCAGCAATAGTACCACCGTAAACCATAATGGCCGGCCGATTTAATCTGCCCATAGCCATCACCGAGCCAGGCATATTTTTATCGCAGCCTACAATGGCAATAAGTCCGTCATAGTGTTGAGCGCCACAAACCGTCTCGATAGAATCTGCAATTACTTCACGGCTCACCAATGAATAGCGCATGCCTTCGGTACCATTGGCAATCCCATCGCTAACTCCAATGGTATGAAAAACCAAACCGACAAGTTCCTGAGCCCAGACACCTTTTTTAACTTCTTGTGCCAATCCATTCAAATGCATGTTACACGTATTGCCATCGTAGCCTGTGCTTACAATACCAACTTGCGCTTTTTTCAAATCTTGTTCCGTCAAACCAATTCCATACAGCATCGCCTGAGATGCAGGCAGTGTCATGTCTTGGGTGATGGTTTTGCTATACTTGTTTAATTCCATATATATCGTTGGTGGTTATTGGTTGGTCGTTGTTGGGTTCGAATAACTAACAACGATCAACTAACAAATATTCTATACAATTACATACGAGTAACTCTTGTCCAATACTATGCTTCTATAGGTATCACGGATCAGTGCACTCATAGAGTCTTTCCATGGTTTATTCAGGGGTTGACCTTCAATAGATTCGATAGCTACAATCTCATTCATCGTACTACAGAAGAAGGCACTGTCGGCTTCGAATAATTCTTCTGGTCTGAAATATTTTTCAACAATTGGAATTTCCAACTGATCACAAATGTCGATAACTGTTTTGCGTGTGATGCCTGGTAAAATACTTTCTGGTGGTGGCGTGTACATCACTCCGTCTTTCTCATAAAAGAAATTGGCTCCGGGCCCTTCGGCAACGAAGCCACTCAAATCGAGGAGGAGTCCATCGTCAAAGCCACGTTTCTTCGCTTCCGTTGTAGCTAAGATGGAGTTTACATACAAGCCGCAAACCTTGGCTTCCATCGTTACCGCCTTTGGGTTAGGGCGCTGAAACGAGGAGATGCACACACGAGCAGGTTTTAAAGTAATGTGCTGATCAACTTCCCAAGCTGTGATCATTAACGATACTCCGTTGGGAGAAGTCAACGCCATATTAGGACTGCAAAAGACTAGCGGACGAATGTAGGCGTTAGACAAATTGTTTTTTTCTAATACCTGATACGTAATCTGCGAAAGTTCTTCGGCACTGTAGTGAAAAGGTATGCCCATCAGTTTGCAACTTCTCTTAAGGCGTTCATAGTGTTCTATTGCCTTGAAGGTTTTGATTCCGTTCACTGTTTCGTAAGAACGGATTCCCTCAAACACACCATAGCCGTAGTGTAAAGTCTGACCAAATAGATCGGTCTTAGCGTCCTTCGCTTTCACGTATTTTCCATCCAGAAAAAGAACCGTGTTGTCGTTGTAATACATATATTTTAAAACAATCGTTAGTTTGTTGTAATTCCTATAAAATAAAACCGCCCCGATTTTGGCCGGGGCGGTTTGACAATGCTTTTTACAATATCGTCAGCGCCCTGGTTTTCGGAGAATAATGACGTTAATGAGCACAAGTTCACTATTGATCGAATTGACCAGAGCGTTTAATCCGTATGAAGTTGTTTGGTTCATTACTTTTCTTGTGCCGTAGTGCAAGATGGCAAAATTTTACATTGAGATTGCACGAAAAGGAAGAAAAAAGTTTGCATCAGATGTAACGAATGTTAGGTAGAAGGGTAATATTTCGACCATACTATCTGCTCAGATTTTATGCGTATAGTATAGGTACGTGCAAAAACTTTATGCACTAGGTCAAGACCCTAGATACTCCACAATCCCATCCCTGATTGCCGTAAAAGTTTTAATCAACGTTTCTTCTTTTTCCTCCAACAAAGTCACACGGAAACCTTGTAGTTCAGAACAAAAGGAAGATATAGGGACAACACAAATTCCTTTCGCGCCAAGCAAGTAATAAACAAACCGTTTGTCGAGGGGCATTTCTTCGGCTGTCCAGGTTTCTACTAGAAGCTTGATTTTTAAGTCTTGAATTTTTAATGTTTGATGTTGTTTCAACGTGCCTTCGCGGAAGATGATAGTATTGTAAAAGGCACCAAATGTTTCGTTGAATGTTAATTGAGGAACGGTATGAAGAATGTCGGCAATAATTTTACTGCGCCTGCCAATGTTCTGATTTGTTTCTTCTCTATATATTTTGAAACGGGGATCGCCCAGAATTTTTGGAATGGCTAACTGGGGAAGTTTAGTAGAACACACCTCAATCATTTTTGCATTGTCAATGGCCTGACACAGGCGATTGAAGTCTCCGTCCTTTTCGCGGTTGTAATACTCCATCCAGCCACAGCGCGCACCCGGCCACGGCAGTTCTTTCGAAATGCCTTTCATGGAGATCCCTGGAATATCTTCAATGACTTCAGCCAATGCATAGGCCCGTGCTCCATTGTAGGTAATGTTCAGATAGATTTCATCACACACCAAAAAAAGTTTGAACTCACGTGCTATCTCGACAATCCTTTTTAATGTTTCGTACGGATACACCATACCAGTTGGATTATCCGGGTTGATAATCAATATGCCGACAACATTTGGATTGTACTTTACTTTGTTATAAAGATCATCCAGGTCAGGATACCATTTGTTGTTGGGATCGAGTTTGTAGGTAAGAGGTTCATGACTGGCATGCGCAGCTTCTGCACTGGAATGCGTGGAGTAGGCAGGTGAAGGACCAATGATGCGCGAAGTGGGTGTAATATACTGATACACTTTCGCGATAGCATCGCCAAGTCCGTTGAAAAAGCAAATATCTTCTGGTGTTATCTGTGCACCCTTTCGCAAATTATTTTGCCCGGCTAAAAACTTTCGTGTTTCTAAAATTCCTTTAGAGGGACAATAGCTATAGGTTTCGTTTTGCAACACAAGATCCGCAATGATTTGTTTGATCCATTGCGGAAGCAAATGATTTTTTTGAATGGGGTCGCCAATATTTTCCCAACAGATTTCCTTGCCCAGATTTTTGATCTGCTCAGCTTTCTTTACGATCTCCCTAATTTCGTAACTGAGTTCTTTTGCTCCTTCACTTAGTAATTGTTGACGCATAATATTAGTCCACAGTATTCAGTCGATAGTCCACAGTTAGATTGACTGGCTTTTGAAATTCGAAAGTAAAGTTTAGTTGAATAGATAACAAAGATTGGATGACAAAATCAGGCTTGGGCTTTTTCATTTGTGAATTCAGCGAACGCCTGATCAGCGCGCTTACTAACCATCGGTAGTTTGTCCATCCAATGAACATCGATTGTATAGACTCCAAAATCCTCAATCACTTTTCCTTTTATGTCATAAAAACCGCGGCCACGGAAAGGGAACTTCCTGGCAGAGTTGGGGAAGTGAACGGTATCAAAGACCTTTCCATGCACATCGTAAAAAGTGCCGAATGCCATATGCTCGTTCTTCTTCTTAGTATAAGCGTCCTTTGTGGTAACGATGTATCCTACAATGTGTATGTGCTTTCCATTTTTATAAGGCAACTCGGTTGCTATTGCGTCACCATAAGATGAAGTAGCTAACAGGTCAAACGGATTGCAAAGCGGAAAGCCTAGTAATTCGATTTCATCAAAGGCATCCTCTAATACACTGCGCTGAAGTACAGGCAGAGGATATTCTTTGGGTTCGGTATCAAACAGGTTAGCATTGGTGGAGATGCAAGATTTTGACTCTTTGCGTGCACCAAAGTGAAGCATTGATTCCCACAGAAGTTGCTGTTTGGTTTTACCTGTGAACCGGAAAGCCCCCAGCCGAATGAGAATGCGAAGTTGTTCCAATCCTATACCTTGTATTCTTCTTAAAAAATTATCGAAACTTGTGTAGGCACTATTTTTATTCCTATCAGAAAAGATTTGTTGACCAATCTTCGTGTCCAGGCTCTTCAGGTGTACAAAGCCGATGTAAATTTTATTTCCTTCGATGGTAGTAAGGTATTCGCTGTGATTCACACACGGAGGTTCAATCTGCGCGCCATTCATGCGAGCTTCATGAAAATAAAATTCGGTGCGATAAAATCCTCCGAAGTTGTTGATCACGCCTACCATAAACTCTAATGGATGATAAGCCTTTAGAAACAAACTCTGATAACTTTCCACTGCATAGCTGGCCGAGTGACCTTTTGCAAAAGAGTATCCTGCAAAACTTTCGATCTCTTCCCAAACACGATTAATAACTCGGGGTTCGTATCCAATGCGATTACAATTGTAAAAAAACTGATCGCGCACACGCAGAAACTCTTCGCGCGAACGATATTTGCCCGACATGCCTCTGCGTAATACATCGGCTTCTGTTAACGTAAGTTCAGCAAAATGATGAGCTACACGAATCACATCTTCCTGATACACCATCACACCATAGGTATCTTTCATAATCTCATCCATCTTGGGATGTATGGACGTATAAGTGCCTCCGTTGCGCACGGCATGAAAACGTTCGATGTATGTTTTCATCATTCCCGAACTGGCCACACCAGGGCGAATGATCGAACTCGCAGCTACCAGCGTTAGGTAGTCATCGCACCGCAATTTCCCTAGTAACATGCGTGTGGCCGGTGACTCCACATAGAAGCAACCCATTGCTTTGCTATTGCGCATGAGGTCTTTTATTTTCTCGTCTTCTTTGAATTTTTTGAACTGATAAACATCAATATCAACTCCTTTATTTTTTTTGACTTGTTTCACCGTCTCTTTGATATGACCAAGTCCGCGCTGACTGAGTATATCAAACTTGTAGATGCCAAAGTCTTCGGCCATGTGCATTTCAAATTGTGATACGGGCAATCCTTTGGGTGGAAGCTCTGTTGCCGTGTAGGCGTAGATGGGTTTTTCGGTGATTAATACTCCACCTGCATGAATGGAAATATTTGATGGCAACTCTTTGGAAACAATATATTTTGCATAGCTGTCAACCATTTTACCAATGTGATCGCGAGGCAAGTCTGTAATTTTCCGATTTTCTACCAACTCATCAATTTCTTCTTTTGGTAAACCAAAGACCTTAGCAAGCTCGCGCATGATGGATTTTTCCTTATAGGTCACATGTGTACCAAGAAGACATACATGATCATAACCATATTTTTTGAAAAAATAATCGTAGATCGCATCGCGATTGTCCCATGAGAAATCAATGTCAAAATCGGGAGGAGAAACACGTTCTTCGTTCAGAAAGCGTTCAAAGTAAAGATCCAGTTCGATCGGATCTACATTGGTAATGCCCAGGCAATAAGCAACCGTGCTATTCGCTCCGCTGCCGCGACCTACGTAATCAAAGCCCTGGCTTTTGGCATAGTTGATCAAGTCGTATGTGATAAGGTAATAAGCAGTAAATTTTTTTTTAGCTATGATTCGTAATTCCTTTTCAATACGATCGGTCCAGATTTTACCATCAACGTCCTTTGCCTGATAAATTCTTTTGTACCCCTCAAGGGTTTTATTTCTTAAGTATTGTAAATCCTCTTCAGTAGTCTTAAAATAACTCTTTCTGTTTTTGTCTTCGCCCAACTTGCATTCAATTGAGCATTGATCAAGTAATGACTTAGCATTTCGTAGTAGGTTAGGAAATTGTTCAAACTTCTTTTCCAAATCGTGTTCTGATAACATGAACTCTTCCTTACGTGCCTGATGATGTTCGGGAAGTTTGCTCAATAAGGTGTTTGTAGCTATGCAGCGCAACAAACGATGTGTGTTATGATCGCGATAAACTATTTTTTCTTTTTTGGTTTCCTTGTTCTTAATTTTTTCGGGAGGAACGAATGTGACCGAATGGAGTAACACAAATTTGTGCTCATACTTCTTGCGCTGGGAATAGATTGTGTATGAAGAAAGATCGTTTTGACAAACACCAATGTATTCGTATTCTCTTAATTGATCAGCTTCGATTTTACCAAAAGGGTAAATCACAAACACGTGGTCGAACTCTGGAGCGCGAGTTGGAAATGGTTTTGATTCGCGGTTATGAAAAGAAAGAAAACGGTTGAGGGTTTCAAAACCCTCATTGTTTTTAGCAAGGGCGATGTAAAGAGGTGTGCAGGTATGAGAATCAACTGGATTTTCTGGTTGTTTGTCAGGTGTGTTTCTGAACTCAACACCTACAGCAATGTTTAGATGGTAAGCTTCTTTACCAAATTTAGTAAGCCCGCTTTCAACCGACTTGTTGGTGTCACATATTCGCAGCATCTCAAGGTATGAGGCGGTATTATTGATTTCAGTTAAAGCAAGTTTGTGTATGCCACAACGCTTTGCTTCTTCAAAAAGGGTTTTGATCGGCAGTGTGCCGTATTTGAAACTGAAGCCGGTGTGACAGTTGAGATACATGAATTGATTTGAAAATTTGATGATGTGGTGATTTGATGATGCTTACGCGGTTCAAGATTCAAAGTTCAAAATTCAAGTTTTGAATATTGAGCTTTGAATGAATGGGATTCTTCTATCGACCGGAATCATAATTAACTATTGCGTCCTAAAAATTCTAGGTGCGCCATTACTAATTTGATCTCTCCAAAACTGTACTCATCACCTAATGATTCTTTAATAGGTGTCAGTGCCACTTTTCCAATCTTTTCAATGGCTTCACTGATTGCTGGAATTTTTGAAGTGTCGATCAATTGATCGATTGATAATTTGCCTTGCTGTACGTAAAAAGCTAAGTGACCTTCAATAGTAACTATGCTCAATCCCCGCAGCTCAGCAATTTTTTCTAACGGATTTTCTTGTTTGAAAAGATCAAAGCTTTGTTGCTTAGTGTCGGTGTCACGTTCCGGCCGCTCTCTCCGAATACGCTTTGGCGCTTTTAGATGAATACGGGATTTCAATTGGTGCTCTTTGCAATATGTTGTAACGACAGTCCAGAATTGCTTGCCGTACTTCTCAAGTTTTATCTGGCCAAAGCCGGATATTTTATTGAACTCTTCTTTGCTGTGTGGCAGGTATGTTGCCAACTCCATTAGCGTTGCATCGGAAAGAACGATGTAGGCAGGCACATTCTCTTCCGTGGCTAATTGCCTTCGTAGGTCTTTTAGCAGTTGAAGAAGTATAGATTCAAAATCTTGTGTAGACGCAAGATTTTGCGTCTGTACGATCCTTTCTTTTGATTTAGCGAGCATCACCTTTTCTTCACCCTTCAAAACGGCTGCACTTTTTGCGGTAAGTTTTAACACAGGATAATTTCCCTCTGACTTAGCTAAATAGCCTCGCGAAACCAATTGATGAAAAATATCACTCCATTGCTCTTTGCTGATGTCGGCACCAATGCCATACGTTTTTAATAGTTTGTGATCTTCCTGGATTTTAATGGATGCAGAACCTCGCAGGAAATCGATCACATAGCCTGCTCCAAAACGCTCTTGCAAACGCGCTACTGCAGATAATGCTTTTTGCGCTGTAACGGTGGCATCAGCAAGTTCGAGACGTGTGAGGCAGACATCGCAGTTGCCGCAATAATCGGGAGCAGTTTCATCAAAATAGTTTAGTAAGTATTTTCTTCTGCAAGAAGTAAGATCGCCATAAGCGGCCATCTGGTCTAGCTTCTTTAAATAAATTTCTGTTTGCTCAGGATTGTTTTCAATTTCTACAAACCTTTTCAGTTTACTCACATCTCCGTACGAATAGAAGAGCAGTGCTTCACTATCCAACCCATCGCGACCAGCCCGACCTGTTTCCTGATAGTAGCTTTCGATATTCTTGGGCAAGTCCATGTGTACCACATAGCGCACGTTTGACTTATCGATGCCCATACCAAACGCAACAGTAGCGACAATGATCTTTACGTCATCGCGCAAAAACATTTCCTGATGACGACCACGGATTTCCTTTTCCAAGCCTGCATGATAAGGTTGAGCTGTGTAACCTGCTTTGGTTAAATCTTGAGCAAGTGATTCTGTAGAAGCGCGTGACAGACAATAGATAATACCCGATTCTTCTTTCCGTGCATCTAAAAAGTGAATCAGTTTTTCAAAACTATTCCGCTTGGCCTCTACGGTATAACGAATGTTGGCGCGATTGAAACTGGAAATAAAAGTAACAGGATCTTTCAGTTCCAGTTTCTGTAGGATGTCCTTTCGCGTCAGATGATCGGCAGTGGCTGTGAGTGCAATAATGGGTACGTGAGGCAACGCACGCTTGAGTTGCGCCAGCATCAAATACTCCGGGCGGAAGTCATGACCCCAATGTGAAATGCAATGTGCTTCGTCAATGGCAATGAGGCTGACGTTGAAAGAAGTAATTTTTTTAAAGAAATTGCTTTCGGGTGCGAGGTAAAGAAGTTTTAGTTCTTTTGCTTTTATGGCATGTAAAATTTCTTCTTGTTCAGCACCGCTTTGCGTGGAGTTTAGAAAAGCAGCTTGCACTCCATTTAGTCGCAATGCATCCACCTGATCTTTCATCAAAGCAATCAGCGGAGAGATGACGATGGTGAGTCCTTCAAAAACCAGTGCTGGTACCTGATAGCAAAGTGATTTTCCTCCGCCCGTGGGCATCAATGCAAAGGTGTCTTTCTTCGCCAATACATTGTTGATGATGGCCTCCTGTTCTAGCCGGAATGTGGAATAGCCAAATTGTTGTTGGAGGATTTGGAGAGGGGTGGGCATGATTTGATATATATAGTTCGCAATGTGGAGACGCAAAATTTTGCGTCTCCACAAATTATAAATTATTCATTTTATCCATCCATTTTTTAGGGTTATTCTGAATATATCTGCGTATCGCTTGTAATTCCCTTTCTGTGCGGACAACATGATCATGATACCTGGCCTGCCATGAAAATTCAATTGAATTCATGATGGCATATTTTTTTACGGCCGCCTTGTACCCACGGATGACTGATCCCAGATTTTGTGATTGTGGCGCAAATTTATTGGGTTGTGGAATCCGGAATTCGTATTCCGGTTTATCGAAATACAAAACACCATGCAAATGATCGGGCATGATCACAAATTCATCCAATACAACAAATGGAAAATGATCGGGGATTTCGGACCAATATTGGTTGGTGATTTTACCGATGGGTGTGGGATGTAATTGTGGATATGGCAGAGACGCAAAATTTTGCGTCTCTACGGGTTGAATAATGTCCCCAAAATAATTTTCATGGTGACGTGTGCAAATGGTAACGAAATAAAATCCGGTTGAACCATAATCCCAATTTTTTAATCGGGTGGTGTCAATCCGGTATTTGTTTTGATATTTTTTCATGGTCAATTTGTTTTGAATGGGTAGAGACGCAAAATTTTGCGTCTCTACCTACGATTGCGTCCACATATTAATTCATCAAATTTTTTGTTATCCGCCCTTTGAACATATTCATTTCCATACGCACGCGCCTGTTTACGCCCATGGTGGTGGCGCGCACTAATTTTTCCACACCATGTTTGTGTTTGATGAAATCTATTGCCTCGTAGAGGTTGATGTCTTCTTCGGTGTCGTCAAACAAACTGATCTGTTGATTGCCGTGTACCAGGTTGCTTAATCGAACACCGACCAGACGAATCAACATTCTTCGGTTATATAATTTATTGAACAGTTCTTGCACCACATGAAGTATGATGTGATCGGAAGATGTATAGGGTATGTGGATCTGCTTTGTTTCTGTATCGAAGTTGGAGTAACGAATTTTTACGGTGATACACGAGGTGAGTTTCTTCTGGTCGCGCAGTTGAAACGCTACCTTTTCCACCATGGCAATGAGAATAGATTTCATCCGCTTCACATCAATGGTATCTTGCTCGAAGGTGGATTCAGTAGAGATTGATTTTTGTTCGCTGTAGGGAACAACAGGTGACTCATCTATGCCGTGTGCTTTGTTCCATAGGCTGATGCCATTTTTGCCAAATGCGCTGGTTAAGAATTTCAAAGGCATATCGCGCAAGGTGGCCACGGTGCGCACGCCCATGTCGTATAAAAATGAAGCGGTTTGCTTTCCCACCATTGGTAGTTTATCTACTGATAGTGGGGCGAGAAAATCTTTTTCTTCACCAGCTGCTATTTGTTTCTGTGCATTAGGTTTGAACTCGGCCGTTGCTACTTTTGACACGAGCTTGTTTACAGACAAAGCCATGGAGATAGGAAGCGCGCTTTCTTTCATGATTTTATTTTGCAACTCCACAGCCCATTTGAAAGTGCCGAAGAAGCGATCCATGCCGCTGGCATCAATGTAAAATTCATCGATGGATGCTTTCTCTAATAGCGGTGCTTTATCTGCTATGATTTCGGTAACGAGGTGCGAGTTCTGACTATAAGCTTCCATGTCGCCAGAGATCACTTTCGCGTCCGGGCAAAGTTGCATGGCCAGGTACATGGGCATGGCCGAATGCACACCGAATTTTCTGGCTTCATAGCTGCAGGCCGCCACCACACCTCTGCGATTGCTACCACCTACAATTAAAGGGAGTCCTTTTAATTTCGGCTCTTTTTTGCGCTCTACCGCCACAAAAAAAGCGTCTAAATCCATGTGAATGATACTCCTGCCCATCAGGACAATATTACTAAAATAATTAGTAATAGGAATTATAAAGATCTAAATTTTAAAGCTTAAATACACTTTATACGCTATCATAATAAACTAAACTAAAATAAATAGTAATAAGTCGTATCAAGCGTAAGGGATGTAGGCATTTGTTTGAGCCCGAAATGGCCATGAGCGGCTGGTTGGCGAGTGTCGACAGCCCGACCCGTAGGGACACGCCCAAAAGCCGCACAGCTCCTAAGTAGAGGGGTTGCCAAAAATCACTGATGGTCTGTGGGGACGCAGACCTTGGAGTAGGGTTTTGCGAAGAGATTAATTTTCAATACGAGTTGCCAAAAACTATTGATCACTCGGCAATGCCACAACCTCACCTGAAATTTTATAAGTAGGCATAGGAGCATTCCATTTCTTTAAATGGTTGGATAGTAAAGAAGAAAGTGTTTTTACTTTTTCAGGATATTTATAAGAGAGTTCGTTGCTTTCATGAATGTCGGCATCCAGGTCATACAATTCCTTAGTACCTGATTTCATGTTGTAGATTAATTTCCAATTGCCTTTCCTGATGGCGCTTTTGTAATTGATACCTGGTCCATCCAAAGAAGTCCATTTGTTGGGGAAATGCCAAACTAAGGCTCTTGATGTATCTTCATATTTAGAATCTTTTAAAACTGGAATAAAACTTATACCGTCTATCGCTTGCACTTTTCTGTATTTTTTTATCCCAGCCATTTCCAAAATAGTTGGAAAAAAATCTTCTATGATGACATACTGGTTTGCAATGGAACCAGGGCTAACGACAGATGGCCATTTTACAAGCATAGGCACGCGGATTCCGCCTTCATACACAGAGCCTTTTCCTGATTTCAATGGAAGATTATGGGTAAAGGCCGCACCACTTCGGGACGACATGCTAAACCCACCATTATCACTCATAAAAACGACAATAGTATTTTGATCAATATTCTTTTCTTTTAAATAATCCATGATATCACCCAAGCTTTTGTCCATCCCTTCAATCAAGGAGGCATACTCGGCTTCTTTTTGCGGAAGACCTTCATCCAGATATTTTTGGATAAACCGCATGTCGGCAGCATACGGAATGTGCACTGCATAGTGTGACATATAAAGGAAGAATGGTTGTTGCTTTTGCAAGGGAGCATCCAATGCTTTTAGCGCTTCGCGTGTGAGGGCTTCAGTTAAAAAAACATTACTTCCATGATAGGCTTCCAAACCGGGCACACCCCAGGGTTGTGTGTGCTCATCTTTATTGTTTCCATAATTGGCTTCGCCCAAAAAACTACCGAGACCGCCAGCAGCGTGACCAGCAATGTTTTTATCAAAGCCTATGTTAACGGGATTGGCTGCAGGTGTTTCCATTGCGCCAAAATGAGCTTTACCACAGTGAATTGTATAATACCCTCCTTCCTTTAATAGTGCTGGAAGTGGCGTGGCATGCACCGTTGAATTTATTCCTGCGATTGGAGATAGTCCATTAATATTCCAAAGGGGAGAATTAAGAATACTATCAGCCTTGTCAACCGATTTATCTTTTTCTAACGTCCAATTAGTTACTTTATGGTGCGCAGCATTCATTCCTGTCATCAGGCTTACACGGCTTGGTGAGCAGACAGGAGTAGCATAGGCATTGGTAAACTTCATGCCTTCTCTTGCCAACCGTTCCATGTTAGGAGTATGGAAGCGATTATTAAGCTGTGTTGTTTTTGTCCAAAACGGAACAGCAGTATCCTGCCATCCCATATCATCCACCAGAAAGACAATAATATTTGGCTTTTGCTGAGCGTACGTCTGAAGACCATAGCTGAAAAGTGCGAACCAAAAAATTTGTCTCATCTCACAATTTTTGTTAAAGCAAAAAAAGGTCTAATAATGTAATTTACCTAAGGTCAGGCTTATACTACCGTTTAGAATTTGAGTCTTTTAGCTGTCCTTAAGAAATCAAATCCAACCGCACGACATTTTCAACATGCACTGTGTGTGGAAACATATCTACAGGCTGCACCGCGGTGATGATATACTTTTCCGAAAGGATTTTTAAATCCCGCGCTTGTGTGGCGGGGTTGCAACTCACGTAAACAATTCGCTTGGGCAATGCTTTCAGCAACATCTTGCATACATCTTCGTGCATGCCAGCGCGCGGAGGATCGGTGATGATCACATCGGGTCGGCCATGTTGATTTAAAAATTCATCATCGAGAAGATCTTTGATGTCGCCCGCAAAAAATTCGGTGTTAGTGATGTTATTGAGTTTTGAATTTGCTTTCGCATCTTCAATGGCAGCAGCCACATACTCTAGACCAATTACTTTTTTAGATTGACTGGCAACAAAATTGGCGATGGTACCGGTGCCGGTGTACAGATCATATACCAATTCATCACCTTTAAGGTCGGCCATTTGCCAGGCTACTTTATAAAGTTCATAAGCCTGATCGGAGTTGGTCTGATAAAATGATTTTGGTCCTACACGGAATTGTAATGTAGTTGATCCGTTAGGAGATTGCATTTTTTCTGTGATGTATGGATTTCCTTTCCAGCATACAACATCAAGATCGGCAAAGGTGTCATTCCTCTTTCCGTTGATGATGTAATTAGCAGACATAACTTGAGGAAATTTTTCAGTGATTGCTTTCAGAATTTTTTCTGTCCACTCCATCTTATTGGATGTCACTTGCAAGATCACCATTACCTCACCTGTATTGGCCGTGCGTATGGTGAGGGTTCTCAAAAAACCAATTTGCTTTCGCAGATCGAAGAATGGAATATTTTCTTTAACAGCAACTTCTTTCGCAAGCAATCGAATAGCATTGGATGGATCGGGTTGCAGGTAACATTGCTTCACATCAAACACTTTGTCGAACATACGAGGGATGTGATAGCCTAACCCAACTTCAAAAGCATCATCCGGCCTTCTACCACCTTCGCCATCTGGGGAAGGAATATTTTTTTTGACGTCCAGTTCTTCTTTGGTAAGCCAACGGTTAGAAGTGAATGTGTAATCCAGTTTGTTGCGATAGTGATCCGTTTTTGCCGAAGCGATGATCGGTTTGATGGAAGGAAGATCAAGTCCGCCAATCCGTTCTAAATTATCAACGGCCTGTTGTTGCTTGTATTGAAGTTGGGTTTTATAGTTAATGTGTTGCCACGAGCAACCGCCACATGTACCAAAGTGTTGACAGAAGGGTTCGCTGCGGTTGGACGATAATTTCTGAATGGTTGTTACGCGGCCTTCTAAAAAATTGCTTTTTATTTTAGTGAGTTCTACTTCTACGGTATCGCCTGGTGCGCCACCTTGTAAAAAAATTACTAACCCCTCTACTCTGGCGATGCATTTGCCTTCTGATGCCATCGTTTCAACTACAATATTTGACAGTTTGTCTCCTTTTTTCATGGGTTGCGAAAATACGTAAATGTGGGGGGGTTTTACTCCAAAACCGAATTGCCTATCTTTCGCATTACTCAACTTCATGAAAAAGTTTTTTTTCACACTCTTATTGCTCATTTCTTTTCCACTTGTGGCCTCGCATATTGTGGGTGGTGAGTTTGAATTGATTCATATTTCCGGTGATATGTATCGACTTAACCTTATTTATTATTTTGATAAAGTAAATGGCTTTAAAAATCCAAATGGAACGCAAAGTTTACCAGAACAAGTTGACCCTACACTTACAGCCAATATCTTTCGCAAATCCGATAACTCCTTTGTAAGATCTGTTTTATTGTCATTTCAAACCAAGACGAAAGTAGATTATACTCAGTTGAAATGTTCTGATGATGGCTTGCAAACGGAACGTCTTTACTATACTACTTTAATTTCTCTGCCAGCCGATCAATACAATGATCCACTGGGTTATTATGTATCATGGCAGAGATGTTGCAGGAATTATCAAATAGATAATATTAATAGCATCAATGTTACCCAGAATCCAAACTCTCCGCTTTATGCCGGCCAAACATTTTATCTAGAATTTCCAGCGGTTGTGAAGAATGGGAAACCTTTCATCAATTCTTCTCCACGACTTTTTCCTCCGCTTAGTGATTATGCATGTCCAGGAAGATTTTACTATGTAGATTTTGCTGGTGTGGATGACGATGGAGACTCCTTACGTTATTCCATGGTCACGCCCCTCAACACTACGCAGCCTATTGCATATCCAATCAGGAGCCCCGGGCCTTACCCCGATGTACTGTGGAAATCTGGTTTTAGCTTAGAACACATTATGCGAGGACTTCCAGATTTGAGCATATCAAATGAGGGCTTGTTAACAGTGACTCCAACCCTGCAAGGTCTTTTTGTTTTTGCTGTAAAGGTGGAAGAGTTCAGAGACAAATTGAAAATAGGAGAAAGCAGGCGCGATTTTCAAATGTTGGTTGCGGATAATTGTGCTCCGGCTTCTCCTCCAAAGATTGTAGGCAAGAAGTTGACCGATGCCACTTTTACGTATGACAACTTCATGAGTGTAAGTTTTAACAACACGGTAGCGGATCAAGACCGTTGTATAATAGTTCGTGTCTCAGATCCTGACTCTGAAGTGACAGCAGATAATGTAGAACAGATTCGGATTCGTGCGATTGGATTAAACTTTAAAGACAAAGATTTAAATGAGATACTGCCAACGGTTACCACCGATTTGTTGGTGGCTGGTGGCGTCAAAGAATTCAGAATATGTTTTCCTCAATGTCCTTATTTTATAGGGGGTCCTTATGAAGTGGGTATCATTGCCATGGATGACGCGTGCAGTCTTCCGTTGATGGATACATTGAAAGTTAGTGTGAATGTTGAGCCACCACCCAACGCGAACCCGTATTTCACAACCAATGTCAATACAATTATTTTGGTAAATGAAGGCGACAAAATAAGTTTCCCTTTTCAAATTAGGGATGATGATCTGGATACGTTATTAGTCTCACCTATGACCGAAGGTTTTTTATTGACCCCCGCAGGAATGAAATTTACTATTACCGATCAACAGAACGGATTGGTAAATGGTGTACTTAGTTGGAATGCCGACTGTGGCCTTTTTGATTTCACGAAGCGCACAAATTTTCAAATAAAAATACGTGTGGAGGATAAAGATCAATGTGAAGCAAATGAACCTGTATTTGCCGTCTATAACCTTACGGTAAAGTTACCTGGCAACGCTGATCCCGTTATCGATACTGACCTCACGGGCGCAGTTAACGAGAGAAAAGTTTTGGGTCTTAAACGATATGTAGGCGAATCACTTTCCTTTACTGTTACAGGAAGGGATCTGGTGGATAATGATTTTCTGAGCCTGACCGGTGTGGGGAAGGGTTTTAGTTTGAGTGATTACGGCATTTCATTTTCACCTACTAGTGGAAATGGTACCGTTCAATCAAAATTTCAATGGGCTGTGAGCTGTGCTGATTTTACCAAATTTTCAAATGATAAAGTGGAATCTTTGAGTTTTCAATTTATTGTGGTGGACAATTCCAACAAGTGTAGATTATATAAAGCGGATACGGTAGATGTATCAGTAAAAATTTTTCCGCCTACTAATTCTGCTCCAGCCTTGCTGGTGAATAGTCTTAATCCGAATTTAAAATTGATCAACAATCAACTTGATGTCACCTTAGGCCAGCAAATATCTCTTGGACTGCAGGGAGTTGATGCAGACATTTCGCCATCAAAGGATGTATTAAAACTAACGTTATTAAAAGCGGAGGGCAATGTGCCGCTGGAGGGTTTTGCGTTTACGCCAGTTGAAGGAAAAAGCCCCATTGAGACCACCTGGGTGTGGAACCCCGACTGTGCTATTTTTCAGAATGGCGTTTATGAAAATGACTACACACTCACATTTCGAATAGCAGACGATCGATGTTTTACGGCAACAGCTGATACAGTCCAGATTAATATTAAAGTTCGTGACGTTGACGGTACAGATGAATTTTTCACTCCCATCAATTTCTTTTCGCCTAATGACGATGGATTCAACGATTATTATTCAATGGACATTAAAGATAAGAACACAGGTGAGCTTCAAAACGTATTACCGTTAGATAATTGTGTAGCACAATTTCAGGGTGTACGGATTTATAACCGATGGGGCAATCAGGTTTTCGAAAGTGTTGAGCGGAATTTTCGATGGTATGCAAAAGGTGAGTCTGCCGGTGTTTATTATTATGTAATCAAATACACGTACAAGGAGTATAAAGGATCTCTTTCTATTCGAGATTAACTACCAGCCTGGCCTTGGCAAAAGTGTTTTTACAACATGTGCGTTGAAAAGATATGTTGATCAAAGCTGCACGGGCAACAACGAGCTCTCTTTTATAAACACCTCTTTATCTTTCCAACTCACTTTTATCCACACATCGTTTTGGCCAAGGATTTTGAGTTGATGACCTTCACTGATTATGTCTATTACAGAAGACCCTGCCGATGGGCCGCTCATCAGGTAAGTAGAGGATTCGGAGACAATGCCAACTTTCTGGAAGTCATCAACCTGGTTATGTACAAAAAGCAGGGTAAGGAAAAAGAATACGCCAATGGCGGGTACTAGTGGTTTTTTTTGTTGCTTGATTTTTTGGTAGAACATTAGCGCGAAAAAAAATAGAATGATTGAAAGCAGGAACACCGTAATTTGAAATGAGTGCCGTTGAAGCAAAGTAAACAGATTGCTAAAATCAGAAAGCTGATATCCTTCTAATCTATTTTTGGATGCTATTTCCTCCATTTTACTCAAGGCTTGCTCATCATGTGAGGCCATGTAGTATAAATTGAGATAGTACAATGACATGCTGGTATGGCCGAGACCCTCCTGGCAGTAGGCCATTTTAAGGAGCATTGCAGATGAATAATACTTCTCCTTTAGAAGAGAAGAATAGTGTTCAAAAGACTGTGTGTACAGCTTGGCCTGAAAAAGTGAATCGGCTTTCTTTAGGGCGGTAGGATGTGATTGTGCCTGGGCGTTGATAACGATAAGTCCAAGCAATACAGAGATGAAGATTTTTTTTAAAAACCGAGTTTGTATTATTTTCATATCCTGCTACCTTTGCGACCTCAATTACGGAAAAGCTGCGTAAATCGGCAAATTCGCTAGTCGAGAAAACAGAAAGCACCTATGCCACAAAAGCAATGGTGGTATAAAGGTCTCGTAGCTCAGCTGGTAGAGCAATACACTTTTAATGTATGGGTCCTGGGTTCGAATCCCAGCGGGGCCACAACGAAGCTTCAGATTGGAAAATCTGAGGCTTTTTTATTTTCGTTTTAACACGGATTGCAAAAATCTAACAATAGGTATCAATGAGTATCACGAAAAGTTAGGTTCCAAGCTGGAATTAAATCTTTTTTAATGCGATGATACTCATGTGATCCACCTGGGATCACATTTTTAAGAAGGGAAAAACTGAACCTGGATTATAAGAAGCCAATTGAGAGAATTACAACCTTTATTGGAATTGAACAGAAGTAGCTATCGCATCGAACAGGCTAGCATGCAAATATTTTTCTCGAAAACTATCAGATCGGTGATGTTATAGAAAGTAACATCGTTTTCATCAATGATCATGCTACGATTGTAACCTTTAATTTTGAATATTTTACTTTCGAGAGTTTCACTAATTTTCACACTGTCATTATTACAACCACCAGAATAAACAATTGTTGTAACATCGGTGTTATAATTTGGAAATCCAATTGCAATTATAATCGTACTTGTTTGATCTTTAAAATGATCATAGCGTGTATAAACTTGTGGAACGTTTGCATTGTAAATGAAATTATGAATATCTCTTATTGAAAATAGTTCACATGAAGTAAAAAAAGATAAAGGTGTAGTATTCTTCATTAATAAATCAAATGATGCTTGTTTTGCATAAAAAAGATTCCCGAACTTTTCCGAAGTGAATTCATATTTATTATTGTTGATCAAAATGTTTTTACCATCAAAAGTGTAAGGTAAGGTTTTAGTTGATATTGGTCTAGTACAACATGTGCTTGAAATTTCATTTACAGGATCGTATTGTCAACTTCTAACTGGAACAGGGTAAGAATACATAGAATCTATTTTTACAACATCTTTTTGGAAGACGTATTGTGCAAGTACAAAAGTGTAATCCAAGTACGTGTCAATGTAATAAGCTGTTGACAATTTAGCCACCGGCATTTTAGGTATCTCAGTTTTTTCAGTACAGGAAAAAAGTAAAAAAAGCAATTCGGTAGGCAAAAGGAATTTTTTCATCTTTTTTGATGAATGAGTCTAAATGCGATGTAATGTAAAAAGAAGATAATAAAGTGATCAGGTACTTTGAGATCATTGCGAACAATGTGTTCAAGAATCGTTGCATAAACTTATTGTTCTAGCTGAGGAGAAAGGAATGAACGTAGCGATCCTTCCAAATGTAGTTGACAGTATGGGAATATGGCCATTTTGGAAAAGTGGATGCAGTAATTTTTTGTACAAGGTTCAAGTCTTCACTTGGACATTTGTCTGCTCTCGATGTAATTACTAACGAAGGCCGGGTCGAGACGGAAGAAACAAAGGCAAAGACTATGCGGGGTCTTTGGCTTGTAGGGTGGAAACTGGACAGGTTTTGCTTCTGCTACCTTAATTGGCGTAGGAAGAAGCGCCAGACAAACGGTTGAGGAAATCAAATCTTTTATGGAAGGGTTATAAACCTGCTGGGTCACATATTCAATTTTATAAGTTTAAAACTAGGAAAGCCACTCAAGACCCTAAATCGCAGTGACTTTGTTCTGAAATTTCTCTAATTGTAGATTCAACTGATTTTCGAACCGAATTTCTAAAATCTGAATTTTTCGCTTAGCATTACTGTTGTTTACTCCAAATCAATATTATGGCTGAACAAATTCCACAGGCCTTTATTCGCAAAGACTTGCTTGATCGCCTGCTTAAAGAGGGTACCGTTCGTTCATTTGCTCCGGATTCAGTGATGATCGAGGAACATGATTATATTAAGAATGTACCCATCGTTCTCAGCGGGTCTATCAAAGTGTTCAAACTGGATGAGGATGGTAAGGAGCTTTTACTCTATTATATAAAGCCCGGTGAAAGTTGCGTCATGTCCTTTCTTGGAGCAGCCTGTAATGGCACTAGCAAGATCAGAGCTGTGGTGGAAGAACAAGCTGAGGTATTGATTTTACCGGTGCATAAAGCCATAGATTTGATACGCGATAATCCAGCCTGGCTTGAATTTATTTTTCAATTGTATAATAAACGGTTTGAAGAGTTGTTGGCTGTTGTGAACGCAGTTGTTTTTCAAAAAGTGGATGACCGACTATGGGAGTTTCTGAAAACGAAAGTAAAAATGCTTCATACATCAGAATTGGAAATTACTCACCAGCAAGTAGCAGATGAATTAGGAACCGCCCGTGAAGTTGTTTCCCGCTTGCTAAAACAACTCGAAAGAAATAATAAGATTATCCTTTCCAGAAATAAAATCAAGGT
>JAYVBN010000095.1:0-9292 GCA_043750455.1 Bacteroidia bacterium
TAATCATTGAAGTTCACACCAACACTCGTAGCGATCCCAATCCGAAAGCCCGTGTTTTGATACTGACCATCCTGAAAGCCAACAGCTGCTTCAAGTCTAAAGACGCGCAGTATGCCTTCCAAACCATATCCTAATTCAGTATAGTTCTTTGAATAAGGTGTAGCCAGATAATTCACAAAAATATTCTCTGACATTCCAAACATTCTCACTTTAGGAATGCGGGTAAACAAAAACTTTCTAAAATGATAATGAGCATTGGCGGAAAAATATTGATCGCGCGTGCTATTCAGATAATAATCCATCAGGCGGTAGCTCCCGACAGGATCGGTAGTTACAAAGGGTGTTTGATTACCCAGAAAGTGTTTATAATCCATGAAATACAATTTATCCGCATTCAAATATTTACCAGCTTTCAGGGCAACATCTAATTTGCCGCGTATGCCCAACTTGATGCCGTGCTTAAATCCAAGCTCCAATAAGTCATACTTTACCTCACTGTTCAGCACTCCATCAAATCCCTTGCGATAGTCGAATGTCAATAGAGGTGATGAATCATCAACCCTCATCTTTCTTCCATTTCTGATCCGGTATTTTTGCCAGGGTCTTGCTTCAAACCCCACCGATCCAGTGAAGGCTGTGTTTGGTTGAAAGCTGGTGTTGTTCAACTCAAGGTTGACAGGAATATTGGAAGTGTATTCATCTCTGTTACTCTTGAAAAATGTATAATCTGATGAATTGGAAAGTTCATATCGCTTAGCCCAGGAAAAATTAGACCGAAACGTATACTTTTCATTAATTCGTTGACGATAATTAATGTCCGCAAAATCACGTTCATATAGTTTCATCAGGTTGTCGCCAAGAAATAGTGTTGTGAATGTGTTGACAAACTGATGAATAGGCTCATTTGAATTAAACTGCTCCACATAACGCCCTCCTTCCATCGTTATTCGAGTATCGCGATTGCGATAATCAACCCTAAGCTTACCAGTAAGTTTTTCGCGAGAGAACGCATAACGCATGATCGGACTTATCTCCAAACGAGATGTTCTAACTCTTTCATCTGGGTTGAGAGAATCCTTCTTCACCCACCGCTTATAGAAACTCATTCGATAAATAAAATTAAATCCTTCTACCGTATTAAATCCACCGTAAGGTGTGTGAATGCGAAAGTCAGTTGTCTTGCCCAGGCCGTAGCTATCGCCAATGAGAACATCCCAAATTTGAAATCCTTTCTTGCTATGCTTGCCTCCATTTTTAAGGGTATCACCCTCATCTTTTTTACGCTGCACTTCCGAGATACTATCATTTTTATGATAGCCTCGAACCTCTTCCTTGTCCAATGGTGCAGGGCGAATCTCTGTCCAAAACGTTGAATCTTTTTTATAAGCAAGGGAATCAACCGAGTACTTTGTATCTGAAATTACTTCGGGCTCCTTCGTTTCTTTTTGCTCTGCTTTCTCGTACTCTTTTACCAGTTGCTTCAGTTCCTTATTGGTAACTTCCTTTCCCGATTCAACACGCTCCTTTAATTGCTGACCTTTCTTGCTAAACTGTTGTTTCACCTGCTTCGCTTCTTCTTTCTGAACCTTTTCATCAATCACCGTCATCTCAAGTTGTAACTCGGGGTTGAGTGTTATCTTATAATCTTTAACTGTTGCCAGATAAGTTCCTTCAAAATCAAATCCAAAAACACTACCATCCACGATGAACTGTTGAGAGATGGGTAACCACGCTTTATCCTCAATGGGATTATAGATTTGTTTGATCTTAAAATTGATTCCCATTTTAGTGGTTTTAAAATCAAGGCTGTGAATACTCCACCAGTCTTCCACAATAAAAATGATTCCTTCAAATATATTATCCCCTTTAGACCGCGGTGTCACTCTAATCTTACTGATGTCATAATTTCGATCTTTGAATGAACCCAGGTATTCAAACCGATAATATGAAAATGACTTCGGAGAAAGAGGAGAAACCGTTTCTGCAATCTCAGGTTCATAAAAACTACCAAACACATAGGCGTTTGGCGAGTCGTCATTACCTGTATTATTTTTTCCAGTAGTGTACACGGCTATTACTTTTTCTTCAAACTTATTCGGCCTTGTATATTTAATTTCACTTACCGACTCTTGAATAAACAACCTGTCCTTGGTAATGCCTTCCTTTTCCAATGCTTTCTTGGCCAGCCACGGGTAATCCGTAATCTTTCCTTTTCCTTTAATGTAAACTTTGGCCGTGTACGAATCGATCTGTTGTGTGTGAAATTTCGCTTTCGAGATAGCCTTGCGCATAATCGTGTAAGCGGGGTCTTCTTTTCCGGCTTTAATGGTTACATTTTGAAGCATCATCACTTGTGTTTTAAGTTTGATGTTTACTTCGATAAAAGTATTTCCTATCTCAATTTTTCGGGCAATCGATTCATACCCCAGATATTGAAAGATGATATCATAACTTCCCGGAGCCAAAACAATCTCATAGCGACCTTCTAAATCGCTAGCCGAACCAGTACTCGTTTGTTTAACAAAGATGGTTGCATAGGCCAGTGGCGCTCCATCATCGCCTTTTATAATGCCCCGAATGCCTCCGCCAAAAACAGTGACACTCAGCAGTAGGAATAGTAAAGAGAATATTGCCCGGTTTGGATTCATTACCTGCATAGACGCGTAGAATTGCAAATTAGTTGCGATACAAGCCACTACCGAAAGAAATTCTTTGAGCGGATCATTTGTTCGACAGGTTCAGGAACGAGGTAACGGATGGATTTATTGTTTTTGATACAATTTCGGATATAGGTGGCTGAAATATCAAGCAGCGGTGCCTCCACCATTTTTACATTAGCATGACGTTTAATATCTGAATTTGTTACATCTGGACGAGTCCCTTCTGAGCTATTTAGGCGGGGGTAAACATATAGGCCGTGCTTTTCTAGTATTTGTTCATGGTTTTTCCACTTCGTAAAATTCTCCAGGTTGTCTTCCCCAATAATGACTTTGAATTTTTTGCCTGAATGTTTTTCAGCGAGGTGTGTAAGTGTGTGAATTGTATAGCTTGGCGTTGGCAAATTGAATTCAACATCAGACACTTCCAACTTATAATGATCGCCAATGGCAGCTTTGACCATATCATATCGATCAAACTCGTGAAGAAGGGTATTGCTGGGCTTAAATGGGTTTTGAGGAGATACCACAAACCAAACTTTATCAAGGTCAGTATTTTCAGCCATCACATTGGCAATGATTAAATGCCCAATATGAATGGGATTGAAGGAGCCGAAGAAGAGACCGATTTTTTGCATGTTCTATTCCATATCCATCTTCACAAAATCTGTTGGAGTTATTACTGGAATACCTGCCGTGCGAAAATCTGTAATGTCACGGGTCACTATTGCTTCGATGTCTGCCGTTTCAAGAGCCGAGAAATACTGCAATCCGTCTTCAAAATCTTTAAAATCTGAGGTTGCATTTTTTTGAAAGTGTAAAAGCTCAAGCGGAATGACTTCTACCCATTTGATAAGTTCAGATACAACTACAAAAGGGTCTTTGCCATTTTTTTTTACGATATAAGCAATATTGGCCAATGTTAGTGCGGAGACATATATTTGAATTCTTCCGGCTTCGTGCCAAAGGAAAATCGTGCGCGCGTTTTCGACAAATTCGATTCGGTTTAATACAAAATCCAGTACAACATTGGTATCGAGAAAGATTTTTTTTCGTTTCATTTATGTTTCTCCACAAGGTATTTATACCTCTCCTCCTTGTAATCAAAATCCTTCGGAACACTCCCTGCGATACCACAAAGATCCATGATGGAAGATTTTCTTTCCAGAATGGTTTTTTTTGAAGATGGCAATTTTTTCAGGTAATCCTCCACTACTTCTGAAAGGCTTACACCTTTTTCGCTCGAATATTTTTCGGCTGCCTCAAGAATTTTTTCATCAAGGCTCAATGTGAGTTTTGCGTTCATACACAATAAATAAATACACTGTAAAATTGCAAAATTATATCAGAAAGTTCAAGGCTTAGGCTTTGAAGGAATTGTAGAGGTTCTGGGCTTCTGCCAACGATTGGTCTAGCTCTTCGTTTAGGAGCACCACATCAAATTTATCTTGAAAACTCATTTCAAATTGAGCTTTGAAAATTCTCCGCGAAAGACTTTCTTCCGTTTCAGTTCCGCGTTCGTTAAGGCGCTGTTTAAGTAAATCGAGTGAAGGAACTTTTACAAAAACGGCTAAGGCCTTGTTGCCAAAATATTTTTTCAGGTTGATGCCCCCTTTTACATCCACGTCAAAAATAACATCCTTTCCCTCTGCCCAGATACGGTCAATTTCAGATTTTAATGTACCGTAAAAATTGCCGGCATAAACTTCTTCCCATTCAATGAATTCACCGCTATCAATTTTTCTCTTAAATTCCTCCGGACTCAAAAAATGATAATCCTTTCCATCTTCTTCAACGCGCCCACGCTTATCGCGGGTAGAAGCAGAAATTGAAAAGCCTAAATCTGGATTATTTTTTAAAAGGTGCTTGACAATTGTGGTCTTACCGGAGCCTGACGGGGCAGAAAAAATCAAAGCCTTGCCCGCCATCAGGAAATTTTTTGATTGATCTGAGTTTGAAGCTCCTGAATTAAATCTGACGGCACGTCACCGCCACAACATTTTGATTTCAATAATTCTTTTATGGTCATTTCAAGATCATAAGTCTTATAACAAGGCATGCAATGATCCAGATGCTGCTTAAAATATTCACGCTGATCAGTTGTGACTTCACTATCTACCATCTGTTGTAGCATTTCCATGCACGAACATTTGGTGCCGTCAGGTTTTAGGAAAGGGTTGGTAGGTTTGCTCATACATTAGATTTGTTATAACCCATAGATTTCGCGTATTCACTTAACTTTTCCTTCAACAGATTTCTAGCCCGGTGTAACCGACTCCTTACTGTTCCAATCGGTATATCCAAAATTTTAGCCATCTCCTCATACTTGAATTCTTCCAAGTCGCTAAGAATAATCACAGTCCTGAAATCAACATCCAAAGAATTTAAGGCGTTGGAAATTTCGTCCCCAATCATATCCTTTAACGATTCAACACGTAAATCAGGAGTGATCTGTCGATCTACTTCCTCCGAATTATAATACGCCTCAACTTCCTGATAATCTACTTTTGAAGGCTCCTTGCTCTTCTTGCGGTAGTCGTTAATAAAACTGTTTTTCAGAATGCGGAACAGCCAGGCTTTTGCATTAGTTCCTTTTTGGAATGATTCTATAAAGCGATATGCCTTTAAATAAGTATCCTGAACAAGGTCTTTGGCATCATCCCGATCAAGTGTAAGTCGAAAGCCAAAGTTGTACATCGACCGGATGTGAGGCATAAACTCTCCATTGAAGATGTCTTGCTTCTCTTTATCGCTATACTTTTGACGCTGTACTTCTTCCATAAAGGGTCAAAAATAGCAAAAAGTATGGCACGCATGCTTGGCACTTCTTCAATTAAAATGAAAATGAAATAGTTTAAAATCAGTCAAGATTTTTAATGCAAATCAAGCCTTACCGGACTAATTGCTCTGGAAATGCTCATTCGTACCAAATGTTGTGTCACCCTTCGTGAAAAATTTGAAGCCATTGGATGCAAGGGCTGTGTATATTTTTTGTCTATCCACCTTCTCATCATGAATCTCAATGGCGATTAAGCAGGTAATCTTCAGAATTGATGCAGCAATCTGTTGGTCTTCAAAAAGATACTTTTCTGCTCCTTCAATATCCATTTTCAAAAGATCTATATGATTCCAATTTTCAATGGAAAGGATATCATTTATCCCATACCCTTCAATATCCCCAGTATCTGATTCAATAACATAAAAGCTTGCGCTTGTACCCTCTCTGTAGTCATTCTTTATCTCCATCTTAGTTCTTTTCCTCCACATTGCTCCGGCAATTAAAGTAATGTCTTCAAAACCATTCACTTTTGTATTTTTAGAAATTTGATTCAGGTTTAATCGATCTGGCTCAACGCAAATTATTCTAGCCGCAGGAAAGTGATATTTAAAATAAACTGCAGAATACCCAACATTACTTCCGACATCCAAAATACACGGCTCTTGAGTTCCTTTTGTCGTCAGCATTTCAATTGCTTTGCGATACTCTTGCTTACCCCAAACTTCCAACAAGGTTATCAAATCACTACTTGGATATTTTCTTGCATAAACTTCAATACTTGGAATTTCACTACATAGCTTTAGCTTATACTCATCATTTTCAATTTCCACACTTAGGCCGGGGATACGCCTGAAGAGCTTAAAAAGGTTCTTTGCCCCCATGATTTCAAACGAACTTTTTCTTCGGAGCGTCTTATTCAGATAATGTCTAATAACATGTCTTCTGATTACTTCAGGCATTTTAAAAAATTGTAATAACCCCATACTTAAATCTGCGCGGCTGATTTTAAATTCTGCTTTTATACTCTTGAGTAATTTTTTCCCAATCTCTTAAAGGCGTCATGGAATTTATATGCATATGTGTTGATAATCCAGGCATTGGCGAAAAGCAAATTGAACCTGCTATAAACCCAAAATGCCCAAAAAGCTTTCGACTCAATAAGCTATCGTTAGCTTTATGTGAAGCTTTTCTCAACAAAGCAAGATGCTTCTTTATGGTAGATGCCTTGGCCAAGAAAGTAAACGTGATGTTTGTGATCTGTCGCCAGTGGCAATCGCTTGATTGTACAATTAATGAATGCCTTCTATACTTTGGAAAATACCGATCAGGATAATCTGGCGGAAAAATAAATAAATCCTTTGCACGCAAATTTATCATGCTGGATAAATTATACGGCTTTATCTGCTGCGTGAACAGCTCATCTCGTTCATTTAAAAAATTATCAATTACTGAAAATGAATTTGGCATATGCAAATAATCATCTTCACAAAAGTAAATCCACTCATCTTGCTTTATTGTATCAGCAATCTTAAGCGACTCTCTGATAGAGGCGTCATTTCCATAACTACCTAAGTGCATCTCCACTCCAAAAGAATTAAAGAAGTCTATCATCTCATCCGAAAGTTTATCACCAAGAACTATTATCCGATAATCAAGTTCCTTCAGCGAATCAATTAAACTTAGAAAGCATATTTTAATGAGTTGCGACTTTGGCAACTCAAACGGTCTCGGGCTTTTGTTAAATGAGTTAACGCTGTCGCAAGCTCTGAATATTATATTATACTTTCTTTTTACTTTCATACAAAATTCAAGTTGAAGAGAGGCTATTCCATTATTTTGTAAAAATAATGTATTTGATGGTTTAGTCATTCTTTTTCAGAAAGCTATTCGATTAACTTTCTTGCGATAAACGAGAATTCATTCTTACGTTTGTTCAAGATTTGGCTCAGACATTTTCAAGTTTATTCAACCCTATCAATTGCATTCCAAGTATAAAATTATCATAACTTAGCCAGTTAGAAGCTCATGACAAAGTAGAGTTAACTTAAAGCAGGAAATAGATTATGAAAGTCTGTGGTTTTACATTCGTAAGAAATGGTGTGAAGTTTGACTACCCATTTGAGGAAGCAATTCGATCAATTCTGCCGATATGTGATGAAATTATTGTTGCCGTGGGTAATTCAGAAGACGACACTCTTGCACGGGTAAAAGCAATAGACCCCAAAGTTAGAGTGATTGAAACAATTTGGGATGAATCCTTACGAGAGGGAGGAAAAGTACTTGCATCTGAAACAGATAAAGCATTCCAGGCTATTACTTCCGAATACGACTGGGCCTTTTACATTCAGGGAGATGAAGTGGTACATGAGAAATACCTGCCAGCAATTGAAAAGGGAATGCGAGATTTTCTCAATAATCCAACAGTTGATGGATTGCTTTTCAATTACACTCATTTTTTCGGGTCCTATGAATATGTCGGACTTAAATATTCCTGGTACCGTAGAGAAATTCGCATCGTTAGAAACAATAAAAATATATTCTCTTATAAAGACGCGCAGGGATTTCGAAAAAAACCAAATGAAAAATTAAAGGTGAAACTAATTGAAGCACAAATATTTCATTACGGCTGGGCACGTGAGCCCGAAGCTTTGCAAGGAAAAGAAAAATCCAAAGCCCGGTTCTACCACGGAGACAACTGGATTAGTCGGAATTTTAGTGGGTCCGATAAATATGAATATGACAGTATGCTAGAACCCATTCAAAAATTTTCAGACTCTCACCCAGAGGTTATGAAGGAACGGATAGCCCGACAAAACTGGACTTTCAATCCTGATCTATCCTTAAAGTATTCCAATCTAAAAGATAAATTTAAAAGAATAGTGGGCGGGTTGACTGGCTGGTATCCTGGTGAGTATAAAAATTACAAGAGAATCTAAGCCAAATTACTCTGACCTGGTTGAAAGAAATTTTATTTTCTTTCTTTGATATAAACTCTCTCTTATTCCGTTGGCAATTCTTACAAGCGACACTTCCTCTCCTCGCTCGGCCATAAGGGTTTGATACCTAGCTCTTGATTTTCTCCAGTCTTTTCGATGTTTAATAAACAGGCTGATTGACTTTATAAAGGAAGTTCGAAAAACCAAAATCCTAGCGAGTGCTTCTACAGTAACCTGAATGAACCAGAACGGAAGCTGGTGACTTTCCAAATGGATTGCGTGAAGAAATAACTTATTGCGGTTATAAATCACATCTACATACTGTTTTTTGTTTTTTGCCTTTACTGATGATGATGTTTGGTGACGGCAAATGGCTCTGTGTTCATAGTAGCATTTCCAACCCAATCGCCATGCTCTAAAAGATAAGTCACAGTCCTCTATATAAAAGGGAGAAAATATTTCATCAAACCCACCTAATTCGATTAATTTTTTACGATTTACCAACGCATTAGCACCTGATAAATATAGCGTATAGAGAGACTCTTCGCCCATAGGCTTAAGGAGATAATTGCCAGATGTTTTTATTTTTAGTCCCTGAAATTCTGGTAGTCTGGCCGCATCTTGTATTTTTTCATCGTTCCAGCCGACAATTCTACCCATTACTCCAAACGTATCTTTATCATCAAAATATTTTAGCTGATGTGCAAAATAGCCGGTGGTTAAAATGATATCACTATTTAGTAATAAAACAAGATCATATTTTGACTGAAATATTCCTTTATTAATTGTGGTTGAGAATCCTTTATTAACTTCACTTTTTATAACCTTGATACTCTGGAAGTTTTGATTGAGATAATCAACTGAATCATCCATGGAGCAATCATCCGAAACAATTATTTCGTATGGCAAGGTTAATTCTC
>JAYVBN010000096.1:0-5194 GCA_043750455.1 Bacteroidia bacterium
TACTTCGCGCGGCCTCAATTCAGCTTCTTTTCCTTTTCGAGCCAATGAGTAAGCCCTTTTGCCATTTATTTTTATGGCAGAGTGAAGCGGAGGCACTTGTTGAATATTTCCAATTAGGGAAAGAGTTGCTTTCTTAATATCGACTTCGGTTAGATGAGAGAAATCAACTATGGGACTTGTCTCAGTTTCAAGATCATAAGAGGGAGTAGTTTGTCCGATAATAAATTTTCCAGTGTACTCTTTCTCCATTCCCTGATACTGCTCAATCTGTTTGGTCATCTTTCCAGTGCAGATAATCAATAAACCAGTAGCAAGCGGATCGAGTGTTCCTGCATGCCCAATTTTTTTTATTCCAAGTTTGTATCTGAGTTTATGGACAACATCAAAGGATGTCCATCGAAGGGGTTTCTTAATCAAAAGAATACGATCGGTAATCAGTTCCATTTATACAACGGATAACTGTATACCCAAATAGTAAAGAGTAAGAATGATCAGACCTAGCGCTATCCTGTAGTAGCCAAAAACCTTAAATCCATGACGGGTTAAAAATCCTATGAAGGATTTGATCGCAAGGATGGCTACCATAAATGCAACGACATTGCCAATCGCTAGCAATGCAAGTTGCTCTGATCCAAAGCTGTTTCCTGTTGTATAGAATTTTAGTAGTTTGTAGGCAGTCGCGGCAAACATAGTTGGAACAGCTAGGAAGAATGAAAATTCAGCAGCGGTTTTCTTATTCAGTTTTTGAGACAACCCTCCAATAATGGTAGCAGCCGATCTTGATACTCCTGGAACCAATGCTATGGTTTGAAAGATTCCGATTTTTAAAGCGGCAGGGTAGGAGACGTCTGATGTTCCGTTTTCTTCTGTCTCTTTAAAGTACTTATCAATAAATAAAAAGATGACACCACCGATGATTAGTGTGTAAGCGACTACGTCCACGCGTTCCAAAAGACTGTCGATTACATCGTCCAGTAAAAATCCCAAGATAGCGGCCGGTATAAAAGCTACACCTAGTTTAAAGTAGAAATTCCAGGATTGAAAGAAGCGGTGCCAATACAAAACAATAACAGAAAGGATAGCCCCCAACTGAATAGCAACTGTAAACGTTTTTGTAAAAGGGTCTGATGCAATCCCCATCAAAGAAGATGCAATAATCATGTGGCCCGTTGAAGACACAGGAAGGAATTCTGTAAGGCCTTCCACAATAGCAAGTATGACTGCTTCAAAAATTGACATTTATTTTAACCTTTAAAGCAAGATTGGATAGATTCAAGATTGAAAGTTCAAGATTAAAATTGTTAATGATTTTTAATCTTGATTATGGAACTTTGAATTATTGAATTTTTGGCGTGTGAAGAATGGCAACGATCTCAATAATAAACCCAGCCACCACCACAACAGGGCTTAGCGTTATCCCCATGAATCCAAAACCATGAGGTTCTTTGTCTAAAGACATGATCGTAAATCCAACAACGATTACCAGAAATCCGGTGATCATCAGTTGGTAGTTTTTCTTTCCAAAAGGTAGTTTGCTCATGTTGCTAAAAATTCTAGTACAATTCGTCTAATGATAATTTCAAATATTTTCTTACGGCTCTGAAGGTGCTCCCAAAGGCCACAAGTATTCCTAATAATGTTAATCCGCCAAACAGTAAAACTATTCGATTAGTATTTTGTATCAGACTTAAATCTTCTATGCGTTTATTGGCAAATGAGATCACACTTGCTAACAATCCAGATGCTATCAGTCCGGCTAAGAACCCGTGAAGGGAAGCTCGTAATAAGAATGGCCATTGGATAAACCAACGTTTGGCGCCAACGAGTTGCATACTCCTTATCAAAAAACGTTGCGAAAAAAGGGCAAGCCTTAGCGTGTTATTGATCAATAGAACCACTGTAATAAAAAGCAAGGTCGACAATCCGAGTAGGAGTAAGCCAATTTTGGTTACATTTTTATTAATCGAATCGATCAGGTTCTCAATATAGTAGACCTGAAATACCCCATTTATTTTTTCTACTTCTCCCTTTATCTTAGCCATGCTTTTCTTGTCATGATAAAGCGGACTTACACTGACAAGGAATGCATCGCGCAATGGATTTTCCCCCAAAAATTTTTGAAAATCTTCTCCTGTCTCTTTTATAAATTGCTTGGCTGCTTCTTCTTTTGAAATAAATTGGATTGGCTTTGCTGATCCATCAGAAATATCTTTTGGAAGGAAATAACGTATTGATAAGCTCTTTTCAATTTCCTTTTTCTGATTTTCAGTAATATGACTTTTTAGGTAAACCTGAATTTTCACATTTTCTAGGACTACACGTTCTAATTCCTTGGAATAGATCATCAACAAACCAAAAACACCAATCACAAAGAGAGCTAACGTGATGCTGAGTACTACGCTAATGTAGGGATAGCTTCCTAGTTTCTTCTTCCTGACTTTAAATTTTGATACGGAGTTCATAAACAGGGCAAATATAATCAGTCTAATTCAGGAATGTTCCTGAAATGGCCATTATTGCAGATTGTTATGGTCATTTGTAGATGGCGGAAACAAAAAAACCCTTCTTTCGAGAGGGTCTTTTTTCGTTTGTAAATGAAATGTTGTTACCTACCTCTATATTCTTTTAGTCTATTGATTAAGGAACTGTCTTTGATTAAGGAAAGCTTTGTGATTTTATCCTGTTTTTCATCAAGTAGATAATAATTTTCTCGGTAGAAAAGAAAAACAGCATGACTATCTCCATTGATTTCGAGAATCTCGTAAAGGCTTTTATCAAACGGACCAAAAAGTTGCAACTTCCCTTCGTTGAACTGATAATGAAAATTATATTTTTTGCTGGAAGAATCTGTTTCCACCTGAATGTGAGAGGCAGTGACACCAGATTTTGAATTTTCTGAGGTTACTATATTGCTCTGATTATCTTCTGAGGACATTTCGTCTGTTGGGTCGATAACCTCTATTTTAGGCTGGTTAACTTCGGAAGTTATATCGGTTTTATTTTTGCGGTCAAGAGCTTTTTCTTCTTTGGGCTCAGCTACTACTTGTTGCTTACTCTCTTTAATTGGTTCTTCAACTGGAATAAGTTTTTGAGTACTTTCCGCAGAGTCATTTCCTTGTACTGAGTCCTGAATAGACGTTGAAAGATTTGGAACTTCTGTTAAGCCTTTTGGTGTGTAATAGTAGTAAAGTGAACCAATCAAAATACCAGCTCCAATAATTCCAGCCGCTATTTTTAAGTTCGTAAAGCTAGCGGAAACAGGAGCTCCAATCGATACATTGTTAAGCATCGATTTCAGCTCTGTGGCTCTTGCGTTTTTAATGCTGTTGACGATATTCTTCTGGAGGTTTACATCTGCCTTCAAGGACGGATCGGAGGCAACCTGCAACTCAAACGCTAATTTCTCACTCTGAGTGAGACGGTTGGTTAAATAATTGTCTATTAATTCCGAGTTGGTCATTCTATTAATCTAAAAAATCCTGTTCTGAATACTGTGTTTTAACAAGTTCATCCAATTTTTGTTTGCATTTATACTTTTTTGTCTTTGCTGTATCTGTATTAGCGAATCCCAGTTTGTCTGCTATTTCCTGCATCGACATCTCATCAAAGTAATAATACATTAAAACCTTTCTACACGTTTCACCAAGTTGATCCATACACTTGGCAATTATCTTTTCACGTTCAGGACTATCCATGTCCATAGATACTGATGTATCTTTTTCTTCATTGGATAATCTTTTCTTCCGTTCTAGTTCTTTTCTCCACAGATTTTGACAAATACTGTAGATATAGGTGCTCATTTTTGAAGTCATAACCAGATTTCCTGATCTGGCCTTTTGCCAAAATACCACTAAGGCATCCTGGTATACGTCTCTGGCCTCATCTTCGGTTCCACTGTTGGTGATCACCAATTTGGTCATCATCCTGTAATATTTCTTGTAAATGAGCTCTAAAGCTTTCTCATCACCACCCTTGATCCTGTCGAAGATCTCCGGTTCGCTCATTTCTGACTTCAATTTAAATACTCTGTACGCCACAGTTGGTAACCTTAGGTTAATGACACGTGTATGTTTTTCCTGATAAAGTACGTTTTTTTTCGATAGGGTAACTTTACTCTGATTTTAACCAGCTCTGGGTACGAAAAAACGGCCCTAAGTAACCCCTTACTTTCAACTGTTTGTCCTCCACCCATATTTTGCAACGATAGACCTTGCCATTATCGGGGTCAAGTATGGATCCTCCACCATACTCCTCATTTTCTTTTGTCAGACCGTCCATGATTTCCATTCCGATTATTTTTTTAAGATAGCGTGGGTCATCTGATTCACACTCATCGCAAAGTGGGTCAGTGTCTTCACCTGGTTTGCGAAAAAGTTTGATGATTTTGCCATATACTTTACCACTTCGTTCGAAGACCTCAACAACCGAACGTGGTTCTCCAGTGTTGTCATCAATGGTTTTCCATTTGCCGATGGCACTTTGAGCGAAAGTGGGTAGGCATAAAAAGCAAAAAAGTATAAGGAGTGTTGATTTCATGGTTGTTTGTTTTTCGAAAATAACAAAAAAGAGCCATGCTTTTACATGGCTCTTATGATTCAATTAGAGTCTTGAATTATTTTATTTCCAATGATTGGTCTGGGTTTATTGAACTAACAACTTCAACCTTAGCCTTAGGAACTTCCTTCTTAGCGGAGGCTGAATCATCTGGCACCAAAAGAGGTGCAATCACCAATGCAACAACCGACATCAATTTTAACAAGATGTTTAAGGATGGACCAGAGGTATCTTTGAATGGATCACCAACGGTATCTCCAACAACCGCAGCTTTATGCGGTTCAGATTTCTTGTAGTACATCTTACCGTTGATTTCCACACCTTCCTCAAAGCTTTTCTTCGCATTGTCCCATGCACCACCTGCATTTGACTGGAAAATCGCCATCAATACACCTGATACTGTTACACCTGCAAGCATACCACCAAGTGCTTCAACACCAAGACCCGGCATAAAAGCTACAATTACGGGAACGACTACGGCCATCAAGCCAGGTACAACCATTTCCCTTAGAGCTGCTTTAGTGGAAATCTCCACGCACTTACCGTATTCAGCAGAACCATCGGCTGCATGGAACGTTTTTTGTTCTTCAGCAGACCACTCTTCAACGGGTGTGTCACCATTCTTCTTCATCAGTGCTAA